>CALGLY010000503.1 GCA_937959095.1 uncultured Saprospiraceae bacterium | reverse complement strand
AAGTTTCTTTGACGTTTGGCCCTAAGAACTGGAAACGACGGTGTCCTGTAGCGGCATCGAAAATTGTATAGGCTTTTTGATACTCGCCAGTGTGCATCGAAAGCAAGAAGTAAAGTTCTTGGTGCTTAAACCAATTGAACGAGCCTTCTTCTATGAAACTCAAACATTCTTGTGCTACGCGCTCTCCATCTTCAAATTGACGCAGTTGTGTGTAACAAATCAATTGCTGGTGCAAAAAGATTTGAATAGGCACCGTAGCATTATAATCTTTCGACTTGAAGAACTCAATACCTTCGTTACAGACTTTTATCGTGGTAGCGTAATCATTTACACTGATGTGCTTAATGATTTTTATCAGATTTCCACATAGGTGCAGCTTGTAGGTGTCGCGCTGCTCCATGGATTCTTTTAGCTGCTGGTAGTATTCCTCTGCCTTCTCGAATAACTCGGTTTGTGTAGCTTTACTATTCACATATTTAGTGACTAGTTCGCTGTAGAGTTCCTCCGCTAGGTTTTCTTTAAACCAAGCATCCTCATATTCCTTGAACATCGTATTATAGAACTCATACTTCTTCACATTACCCTCACGCGTACCATAATGTAGGCGTAGAAAACGAGCAATATCTAACACAAGTTCTGTGAACTCATACTTCTTTGCTTGCTTCAATATTTTATGACTGAGACTAATAGAGGAAAGCCTAGCGTGTTTGCCACTCAATATCTTTACAGCTGCCCAATCCTTGTAGCACTCATAATAAGCACGTTGACGTTTACTGTAAGAGGGTTGCTTCACATCAATGAAGAATACCGTATTGATAAGGCGATTTTTGAGGCGGTTTTTTAACTTTTTATAGTTTGGGTTACTGTCATCCGACTCATAGAAGTGAGTAGATGCATCAGAATCCGTTCTAAATTTATCATCTAAAATACCTTCGTAAAATTCATTGACCATTGATTTATTGTCCGATGAATTCCCTATGATTTCTATAGAACGCACCTTGTTTTTGGTGACTATATGTACTAATTCTCTAAGAATTTGCATGATGAAGTGATTGTAGTGTTTTTTAAAATAAAGTAAGTGATTTAAGTCGCAAATAGCGCGTCATAATCTTAAGGTGTATTAAAAATGTTCATGCCTTCATGTCCACTTATTTATTTCACCTTATTCTTTAATGCTTTTTACAAACACTTCATTTTGCCTATTCTTAGAATGTGAGTGCCATCCTAACGCATAGTGCCTTTGCACTGCGATGTAGTTTGTAGTAAGCTGCTTCATAATTAAAGAAATAAATTTTATGCAAGTAAAATATTTCTTTTCTGATAGTTTAAAACTGTTAAGTCCTGATTGTTATCAGAAGATATGCCCCTATCATTTGGTAGTAAAGACGGAACAAAAACGATTATTTATTTTTTTATAATATGCTGAATACGGTCTGACGAGTGTGCTTTTTAGCCACAGCAAAGGGGAGGCAGGGTATTGCTTTTAATCAATTCATACATGCCCACTTCAAACCTTTGAAATTGTGGTGTTTATATAGACAGACAGCAGGCAATAAGTTTGAATTGTAAAATTGTATCGGCAATTGGAAATGAGAGTTAATCTAGTATGTTTTGTTGTTTTTACGTGTTCTCTTCGTCAAATGATACCCAAATGTAGTACATTTTTTTTTCTTTTTATACTATATACCCTTCAAAATGTTGATTTTATAAATTTAAAAACCAATATTTCTTTACATAAGTTAAAAACAGCATTTTTGTGATGTATAGTTTTATATTAAATATAAATAAATCAAATTGAGTGACGAAAGGATTTAAAAGAGAGAAGAGTACCCGTAAAAAGAGAGAAGAAAAAAGGGCTTTTTTATAGGTTAAAAAGCGCAAAAAATTTTGGCAAAAAAAGAAGTAAACCAACAAAAAACGCTCCAATAGCTGTACATAGAACCGCTCCAGCAGCTACATCCTTAGCTTTACCTGCCAAAGGATGATAATCAGGAGAAACCAAATCGGTGAGATATTCTATAGCAGTATTGAAGGCTTCCGCGCTTAATACACTTACAATAGCGAAAATAACGAGACACCATTCGATATGGGAAAGTTGAAAATAAAAGGAAAGTCCGATAGTAAGCAAGGCTGCAAAGCAATGAATTTTTGCATTCGCTTGTGTTCGGATAAGTGTAATTAGCCCTTGAAAGGCATATTTAAAACTCAAAAGACGCTTCTCGAACATAGTATTGCTTGCGAGCTTCTGATAAAATATCAAGCGTAGGATCTACAAACTCGAACACTGCTTGAATACCTAAATGGTCAGAGGTTTCTCCACTAATGGTATTGAAACTAGTGCATTGAAAATGATCGGTAAAGAAGATATGATCTATTGGCAAATCGAAGAAGGTGAGCGCACCATGTGGGTGGGTAGGCGTAAAATTTCTTCTACTATCATTTAGTTCGGCTAACATACGGAAATGTCGAATTTCTTCGGACCAAGGTACTTCGTGGTATTCTCCGAATGTCATGAGGGGTTCATTTATCATTTTGCATTCTTGTGCTACGCGCTCTAGGTGCAATTTTCTAGATAAATAAGCTTGCTCGGTGAAAGCAGGCATGGTATGTGATCCGATAAAGTAGAAGAGATTATCTTCAAAGGCTATAGAACCTACTATATTAGGTGTATTTTCGTAATGAAAGGTATCTATAGTTTGGAAAGGGTGCTTTGAATAAACTGCTACGCCATTAATACCTAAATCAGGAATAGACTTGAAGTATGGGTATGCTGGGCTTAGGGCTTGCATTAGCGGCACTTCCCAATCTATTGTAAGTTCTTGTATAGATAATAAATCGGCATCTGTATTGAGCATAGCATCTATTTGTGCTATGAAGTCCGATTCGCTATTCGCTAAGTTGAAATGAGCTACACTCACACTAGGTTGTTGTGTGGCGGCGGGGTATTTTAAGACTTCTCCAGAAGCATCTTTGAGGAATAAACAGAGCATTGCAGAACAAGCTAAACTTGTAAACATTAGTCGCTGCTGACTTGCCATCAAGAAGCCGACACCAAGCAGAAGATAAGCTACCATTATTTGTGGAGTAAAATTAGTCCCCCACTTCAATAGCAGATTGTCTGGAGTATAAATGCAGAGGACTGCACCTACTACCAGCAGTAAAATAAATATATTTTGTACTATCTTATTAGTAAGCATGGCACTGTTGCTATTCTATGTTTGTAATACTTAAGATCGGTCTATGTTCAATGTAATTCTGATACTTACGTGTGAAGGATATTCTCTATATTTTTTCTCAACGACTCATAGTGGCTCTTGGATTCGAGCCACAAATATAAGGATATTTTCTAAAGCAAAGATAATTTAACTTTCTAACATTAAATTGGGACAACCCAATTCGTTTATAACAAGGCATTACGGTTAATTTTTAATTAAGTTTCATTTTTAAACACCTGTTCTATAACATTTTGTACACTTAAAACGCCTTAATCTAACTGCCCTGCAAGCACACAAGTAGTTTGATAAGAGGCTTGGTTTCCATCAGCTGTGAAATATTCTACCGATAAAACATAAATTCCTAAGCCCGCTTTTGTGCCTTCATTGGTACTGCCATCCCACTTGAATGTTCCTGTGGTAGCAAGGAGTTCATTGTCTGCCAAATTCTTCACCAATCTACCTTGCCCATCAAATATGCGGACGTTCGCGATATATCCGACTTTATCCGTAGTGTAGTTGAGGAGTAAGAAATCTTGATAACCATCTTCATCAGGCGAAAAAGTACTTTCAGAAAGTCCGAAAACATCATTTGTAGTTGCTTTCTGTTCAAAGAACTGCGAATTCTGATAAGTAGGTGTAGCATAACCTACCGAAGCTGCCGCTGACTGCCAACTGCTTGGCATATGCGAAGGTGCATCAGGGTGAATACGCTCTAGAGAAACGCCGTTTTCATCATCGAGCAATGCGGAGTGCCAATCATCTAAATAAGCTACTTCATCAAGTTCGATAGTGGTACTTCCATCTATGCGATAAAGAACAAGTGAGCCTTCGTCATTAGGAAGCGTCGGTAAAGTCATTTCTACAAATGCCGTTGGGACTTCGGGCTGGTAGCGTGTCCGAATATCATCGACATCAGCAGTTAGTACTACATAGGTATCAGGAAGAAACAGATAACTAGTCGTTATTCGTTTAATATTATCAAACTCTTCCTCTACCTTATTTGCTAAAAAGAAATCATTCAAATCCACCGCCTTATTCGAGCGATTATAAAGTTCTACAAAGTCTGTTCCTTCACTTACTGGATTAAAGAGGATTTCATTTATCACAATATCATTCGCAGCAGCTAAACTAGGCAAGGAAAATGCGATGCTTGTATTCGTAGTAATCGGATTTTCTAAACAATCCGTGATATTATCCAAAAGCTGAAGCGTATACATTTGCGCTGCCAGCAAGGGTACATCGAAGGTAAGGAGTACGCTTTTATTCAAAGGAGTTTCCAGTTGAGCATCAATTACAGTTACCCCTTCTATTTCATAATTACTAACATCTGCTGCATTAGTAGCAGCTAAGGCTTCCTCAAAAAATATGCGTAATCGAGTATCTCCCACAGGCACCACCCGTGAAATCCCAGAGAAATCTGTATCGGCAATAGGCGCGTAAATAGAATTTTGCTGTGCAGGTGTACCACCGCTCGGATGTGTAGATGCTGCCCAATTGGAGCCTGAACGCTCACAAATCAAATCAGGGTTGATCCGTTCTAGTGTCCAACCTCCATTATCTTTATCTGAATCTTGGTACCAACTATCTTCATAATTTACAATATCAATAAGGTCGCCTTCTGGTGAAATAAGGCTGAGTTGATCGCCACTATTTCCTAATCCTAGAAATTCCGTCAAAGGAAGCACATTTCCATAATCTGAAAAATCGCTAAGTGTACCATCATACAGTAGTACATAAGAATTAGGAGTCAGAATATATTCAGGCAAATCAATTTCTTTAGCCGCATCGGCTATAATAAAGTCTTTGAGATTGAATATCTTGTCGGTTCTATTGTACAATTCTACAAACTCCGCTTCGGGCAGCCCTATCACAGGCGAAGGATCAGCAAATAGTTCATTTATAAGAATATCTCCTTCATTAATGGCAACAGACGGTGTGTAGACGAAATCAATGCTTACGTTAGTCACACTATTTGCACTCAAGTCAGTTATTTCATTTATTAATAAGGTGTAATTCGTCCCTCCTTCCAATACATTTTCTAGATCTAAAACTACTTGTGTGCCATTCAGCGTAGCATTGGAGATAGCAATCTCAGGAGAAATACTATAGTTGTTCAAATCTTCGGCAAGACGTGCGTCTATAGCCTCATTGAAATATAAAGCAAGTTGCTGTGTATCCAGTACTTCTGATCGAACTAACTGTGGCGCACTTATATCCTCCGAAGGAGAGGAACTGATAGAAAAATCATCGAAGATAAATTTATCACTACGACTTACAGAATAGGTGCAGTAGAGTCCAAAAATAGCCCCCATAGAATGGGTATTATCAAGTACACTACCCTCTTCCTGGAAATTTATACCACCTGTGTAGTCAGTCTCTATCGTCCAAGTTCCTAAATCATCCCGCGTAACCCGTAGGCGAGCTTCGTTATTATCTCCACCTAATGCCCCTACTACTCCACGCAGCAACAATTCCGTATTGGTACCAGTTTGTCGGTAAAATTCAATGGCATCATCCGAGCCACTAATGCCGCCTAATTTTAAAAAATAGCCATTCAGTGGGCCTTCCAGATTTTCTGAATCAGCAGAAAGATAAATCCGTCCATGATTAGAAGAAGATGGTGCAAACTCTTGTCGGAAATAGCATTC
>CALGLY010000502.1 GCA_937959095.1 uncultured Saprospiraceae bacterium | reverse complement strand
TTTTTAGGTTTTTATAAAAAAATGAATTTTTCTCTCCACTATGATTTGGTAAGAAATATCAAAAAGCAATTTTGTCGACTCTCTTAAATTATAAAAAGATATTTAGCTTCTTTAAATCTTAAAAATCGCAAAAAAAAACTTATTTTATAAAAGCATCCTCAAAATTAATAAAAAAAATATATCGATTCACATAACTCTATAAAACACAGATACATAGACTTTTAAAAGATTAAAAAAAAAGAAACAAATTATTTTTTTTATTAATTTGTTTCTTTTTTATAATTAAAAGTTTCCTCTTTAAGATTATTATGCCTTTATTTGCATAACAGATATTAATTATTTGTAATATAAAATTATAATTCTGCCAAACGCTTCTACTCACCTTACACTTTACTTTTCAAATTATACAGACGTACCTACTTCTAATTTATTTAAGCACATTAAATAGCTTGCTCTATTTCAAATGCAGATGTTTTAATACCGTACTTCAAATGATTAGCTTTAAGCTTAATCAGACGACGCAAAATATACACCCTGCTATTTAATGTCTAAACGACACTGATTAAATGACTGTAAATGAAAAGGTTGCAGCGCTGAGGACTGCTATGCGAAAACACAACATAGACGCATATATTATACCTAGTAGCGATCCGCACCAAAGTGAATACGTATCAGAACATTGGAAATCAAGAGAATGGATTTCAGGTTTCACTGGCTCGGCTGGTACGGTAGTAATAACGCACGAGCATGCAGGGCTATGGGCAGATAGTCGCTATTTCATTCAAGCTGAAGAACAATTGGCTGATAGTGAAATGGAACTTCACCGAATGACCATAGGAAAAGGCTTAGAATACGATAAATGGCTGGCAGAACAACTTCCTACAGGCAGTGTAGTAGGTATTAATGGCTTATTATTTTCCAAAAACCAATTGAAGTATATTAGCTTAGGATTTGAGGCTAAAAAACTAAAAACCCGCACCGATCTGCAACTCATGGATGGAATTTGGGAAGGACGGCCAAGTCTTCCGCAAGCTGAAATTTTTCAACATGATATAGCGTTTACAGGAAAACCAAGAAGCGAAAAACTAGCTGAAATCCGTACAGAAATGAAACGGATGCATTGCGATTACTATTTGATGTCTGCATTAGATGAAATTGCATGGCTTTTCAATCTTCGCGGGCGCGATGTAGAGTGCAATCCTGTATTTTATGCATATGCCCTAATTACAGAAACAGAAACTTTTTTATTTACAAATATTAACAAACTGCTTGCTGAACTTCAGGTAAGTCTCAGCAATGATGGGGTTGAATTACAACCTTATGACAGTCTTACTACTTATTTAAACACCTTACATCTTGAAAAAACATTACTCTTAGATCCATTTACGACTAGCATACGACTAAGTGAACTTGTTCCTTGCAAGCGGTTGGAGCGCGAAAGTATTGTTCGATGGAAAAAATCCGTGAAGAATGATACTGAAATAGCACATTTCCGATCTACGCTCATTAAGGACGGGGTCGCTTTAGTCCATGCTTATCGTTGGCTGGAAGCCGAAGTAAAACAACGCAAAATTTCGGAAGTAGAACTCGGTGACCAACTTGCACATTTTCGTTCGCAGCAAGCCCACTACTATGGCGAAAGTTTCTTTCCGATTGTAGGCTATAAAGGTAATGGTGCAATCGTACATTATCGGGCAATGCCAGATACTTGCGCCGATATAGAAGCAGAAGGCATGCTCCTTGTCGATTCAGGCGGGCAATACTACGATGGCACTACGGACATCACACGAACTATCACATTAGGCAATCCAACAGCAGAAGAAAAGGAACATTTTACACACGTTTTGAAAGGGCATATCAACCTTGCAGATGCACGTTTCCCTGTAGGTACGAATGGCGTACAGCTCGATGCTTTTGCTCGAATGCCGCTATGGGAAAGTGGCATGAATTATAGTCACGGAACGGGACATGGCATAGGTTTCTTCTTGAATGTCCATGAGTTTCCTCCAAAGTTTGCTCCGACTACCAATGGTAGAGGTGCAACCGTGTTGAAACCCAACATGATTATGTCGAATGAACCAGGACTTTATCGAAAGGATAAGTATGGTATTCGGACAGAAAATTTGATGGTCTGTGTGCCAGATATAGAAACGGAATTTGCTAAGTTTTTGAAATTTGAAACGGTTACGCTGTTTCCGATTGATACGGCTCTTATTGATGTTGATTTATTAACGAAGAAAGAAAAAATATGGTTCAATAAGTACCACACTACTGTTTTTGAAAAACTTGCTCCGCATTTGGATGCAGACGCGACGGCTTGGCTGCGTGGGAAGTGTGCTTTATTGGAGTAATTTTTTTGAACACGGGGACTCGAAGTCTCCGTGTTCAAAATCATCGAAAAATAAACCCCTTATTCAAGCCATCCGCAGGGTCAAAGCAAAACTCATTGATACCTGTGATGTGTGCCATTCCACCTACTTCTGGAATTACGGCTTTATGCTTCCCAAAAGTTGTTTCTTCAATTACTTGCACGCTCATCAAAGTGCCTAAGATGCTTTCTATGTTGATTTTTTCACCTATTTTAAGTTCCCCTTTCGCATAATGTAGCGCAGCACGCGCACTCACGCCTGTTCCTGTAGGCGAGCGATCTACTTCTCCATCGGCAAAGATGCAGACATTGCGGCTGTGGTGGTTTTCATCATGGGCTTTTCCTATGAAAATAGTGCCGTACAAAAAACTTAAATCTTCCTCGAAGGGATGCACAATGGATTGGCTTTTCATCACGGCATGCTTGATACGTCGTCCCCAATCTATGAGCTGTCCGTAGTTATCAGCAGCTAGACTCAAGCCTAATTCTTCTGCATTGCAATAAGCATAAAACGCACCGCCAAAAGCAATATCATAAGTCACTCCGCCAATTCCTTCTACTTGTATTTTTTGATTGCTTGCATACACAAAGGAAGGTACATTTTGGAAGCTAACAGCTATGACTGTGCCGTTTTCGCGTGTTGCTTGTGCTGTGACTTGCCCTGCTGGCGTATCTATTTTCAGAATTGGATTTGCTCCTCCTTTTTCGATAATACCTGTATCTAACACGACTTTAGTTAAGGCAATAATAGCGTGTCCGCACATCGTGCTATAGCCTTCATTGTGTAAGAAAAACGTACCAAAATCACTATCAGATTCAGTCGCCTCGGTCAGCACTGCACCGTATTGGTCGGCATGTCCGCGTGGTTCCCACATCAGTCCAGTACGGATATAATCGTAGTTTTCACGGAAGTACCGCCGTTTTTCGAGGATTGTCGTTCCTTTTATTTCGGGTAAGCCATCTAGAATTATTCGCAGGGGCTCGCCCCCCGTATGTGCGTCGATGGTTTTTATTCTTAGCCAATCCGAAGGTGGTGTCCAGTTGAGTTTTTGCATATTTATTCCTTCTTTAGTTTGTCGTAAAACTTCTTACGGAACTTACTCACTTTAGGGGTCACTACGAACGTACAGTAGGGATTTCTATCCCCTACTTTATTGTAGTAATTATTATGGGCATCCTCCGCGGGATAAAAGACTTTCAACGGACTCAATTCGGTCACGATTGGGGCATCCCAAATTTGTGTAGCCACTTCTTTTATGGAGTGTTCAGCAGCTTCTTTTTGCGTTTCCGAATGATAAAAAATCACCGAACGATACTGCGGTCCAACATCATTTCCTTGACGATTCAATTGCGTAGGGTCGTGCGCTGTCCAAAACATTTCGAGCAAATCGGCAGTACTAATGACACTAGGATCAAACTGAATCTGTACTACCTCTGCATGCTTAGTCGTGCCAGAGCAAACCATTTTATAATCTGCCGTCTCTTCGCTACCACCTGCATAGCCCGATATTGCACGTTCTACCCCTTGCACATTCTGATAAATGGCTTCTACGCACCAAAAACAGCCACCGCCTAATGTTATTGTTTCGAGTTGTGTTGTCATTTTTTTATTTTAAAACGTTCTGGCAATTCCCCATCAATCAACCATTCTACATCCAAACCATGTGCAGGAGCTAATTTCACCATCAAAGGTTGCTGAGAAATATGTTTCCCTAATTGTCGCATGGGGCCACGAAAACGGAATTGCGTATCCTTATCCATTTTATACAATATTTTCAGCATTTTTAACGCGCGCTGCACCACATAGTTGTTAAAAGTACGTGATTTTGCATAAGGTACTTGCTTTACTTTTTCTCCAAATAATTTTAAGCTTTCATTGAGCATCAAAAAATTAAGCTCCACTTCGCCTTCTTTATCTTTTGTTACTTTGACATGTTCATTTATCGCACCGCTTATACTTCTAAGCTGTAATAGTAAATAACCTGGAGAATAATAGTATTTTTTATATTCATTAAGTGCCGTTACAATAGCAGCATGAATTTCTTGCCGACGCTTAGTAGATGTTTTTCCCTTTTCTAAAAGTTGGTATTCTAATTTTCTCACTAAGGCTTCATCTTTAGCAACTAAACGAAAGAGGATTTTATCTTTTTCAGAAGCTGACATTTTAGAAATTGCCGCTTTCAATTTATCTGTTAATTTTGCCATAATTTATAGTATTGAAAATTCATCCCTATCCTTATAAAAGCCAAAACGTTCCCGGTAAGTCTTAAGCTTTGATTTAGAAAGGCTTGCAAATAAAATAGCATCCTGATGTGCCGCTTCTATCAAGGGTGCACCACTCGCTTGAATGACTGCCGAATCACCCGAATGATAGATGTCATTTCCATCATCTCCTACTCTATTCAAGCCTATCACATAACACATATTCTCGATAGCCCGTGCGCGAAGCAAGGCTTTCCAATGCGAACCGCGACGCTCTGGCCAATTTGCTACATACAACAAGCAATCATAATCCTCTCGATTGCGTGCCCATACAGGAAAACGTAAATCGTAACAAACTTGCAGGTTAATACGCCAATTCTTTAGCATTACTATTTTACGCACACTACCAGCCGTGTAGGTATTTTGTTCTTTCGCCAAGCGAAAAAGATGCCGCTTATCATAGGTCTCCAAGCTTCCATCGGGGCGCATCCATATCAGACGATTATAGTACTTGTCTTCTTCCTCTATTATCAAACTCCCCGTTATCACTGCTTGCTTTTGCTTTGCCATAGCTGCCAACCATTGCACACTTTCCCCATTCATAGATTCTGCAAATTGAGCAGCTTTCATACTAAAACCCGTAGAAAACATCTCTGGCAATACGATAAGATCTACCGCTTGTGTAATAGAAGCAATTTGAGCCTCCAACATAGCAAAATTAGCAGCCTTATCTTCCCAATGTAACGTCGTTTGAACTAAAGCAATATTCAAAAATTCCATATTATCAAAAGATCTAAAAAATTGCAAAAAAGAAGAGCAATCAAAAGCTAACTTACCCTCCACTTCTCTTGATGAGATCAGAAACAACAACGAAGCAAAATAAAAAATCTCCGTGCCTCTGTACACTGTAACAGAAATTTCTTTGCATTTATGACTGCTTCTTTTTTCAGTTTTCTTCGTTACAAAATCGGGCTTCATAACTAGTTATGTTCCCAATTTTGCGCCTCGAATACTAAAAAAATAAGCTTAGTCAAAATACAAATAAATTTTTGTTACAGTGTATTTAATTATTTAATGAAATAGATTATTTTAATTTTGATT
>CALGLY010000501.1 GCA_937959095.1 uncultured Saprospiraceae bacterium | reverse complement strand
CGGGTATTCATTCCTCGTGCTGCGCAATATACCGAATATCCATTGGCTATTTCCGTCGATTTCCTAAAGCGAAAGGGTATCTACCAGGATCAAATAGGCACACAGTCTATTTTAATTATTACAGCACCTAATGGCGCAAGCAGAGCGTACGCGATTGAGAAGCAAGAATTCAAATCTTATAAACAAGGAATCCTCCTTGATAAGGACAAAAAGCGTTGGGAAGTTACAGACGCTGCTCTAATCGGGCCAGATGGAGAGCAGCTTGCTCGGCTTCCAGCACACGAAGTATTTTGGTTTGCTTGGGTCAATGTTTTTCCAGAGACTAGGGTTGTGTATTAGTAGATCCGTATGTGGATACTGTAGTGCATTAAAAAAATAAGTATTTGTGAATAAAATCAACTCTATATGTTATCTAATCTTACTGATTCTGGTTGTTGTTTCTTGCAATAAATCGGGTGACGAGAAATTGGATAAAATTTTGAATTCTGAAAATTTAGAGATACAAATAAATGGTTATGGAGGAATAGCTGGATATTTTGAAACTAAGCTTTATCTTAAAAAAACTAAATTTGAATCAATAATAATTATTGACAAGGACACAAATTATCAAACTTTCATCCGAATTGAAGATAATAGAAAATTATTGAAAGAATTTATTAGTGAGTGCTATAAAACAAATGAACCTAATAAAGAAATAATAAGTTCTTGTATTGGAGGAATAGATTATGAGTATATCTTTAAAAGCGGTTTTACTAAATTAAAGTTAAACCCTAATCGAAAATGTGATTCTCTATTTAGTTATATTCTTGTCAATTAAATTATCCAAGAGATTTTAGAAGAAGATAGTTGTGAAAGAGATAATTAGCAATAGGTTCTAAATATTAGGGAACTAATAAGTATTTTTGTCTAAAATTCATATCTATTTTACCTGCCAAATAGAAGCGACAAACACAGCAAGAATGAAAATACATAGTACACGTTTACTAACACTCCTTTTATTGTTTAGCACACTAAGCTGCAAAGGGCAACAACAACTCACTACAACAATGACACCTCCTTCAGACATTAACAAAAAAGTAGAGGCACTACTTCAGCAAATGACCCTAGAGGAAAAAGTAGGACAAATGACTCAATATAATGCAAGTTGGGATTTGACAGGGCCTGCACCAAGCGCGAGTAGTGGCGTATTGCCGTACAAAGAATTGAAGGAAGGACAGGTCGGTTCGCTCCTGAATGCACTGACGGTGAAAGGCACACGAGAAGCGCAAAAAGTAGCTTTGGAACATAGCCGCCTCAAAATTCCATTGCTGTTTGGTTATGATGTCATTCATGGCTATAAAACCATGTTTCCCATCCCTATGGGCGAAACAGCAAGCTGGGATTTGGAAGCCATAGAAGCATCCTCGCGGGTGGCAGCTATCGAGGCCGCCGCTTCTGGTTTGCATTGGACATTTGCACCTATGGTGGATATCGGACGGGATGCGCGCTGGGGACGTGTGATGGAAGGCGCAGGTGAAGATCCGTATTTGGGTAGCCTAGCCGCTGCCGCAAGAGTACGTGGTTTTCAGGGGAGTGATCTCGCTGCGGATAATACGATAGCCGCTTGTGCAAAGCATTTCGCAGCCTATGGCTATGCCGAAGGAGGACGCGATTATAATACAACTGATATTAGCGAAAATGTGCTGCATAATATAGTCTTACCGCCTTTCAAAGCTTGTGTAGATGCAGGCGTAGCAACGGTGATGAATGGCTTCAATGACCTCGGCGGAACGCCTGTCACGGGAAGTAGCTATTTGCAACGCGACATCCTGAAAGGGGCGTGGGGTTTTGAAGGAATGATCGTTTCGGATTGGGGATCTATCGCAGAAATGATACCACATGGCTATGCTAAAGATAAAGCAGATGCAGCAAAAATAGCAGCCAATGCAGGGAGCGATATGGACATGGAAGGATATTGTTATTCCGACCATTTGGTAGAGAAAGTAACCGCAGGCGAAGTAGATGAAAAATATATAGATGATGCCGTACGGCGCATTTTGAAGCTGAAATTCCAGCTAGGACTCTTCGATGATCCGTATAAATATTGCGATGAGGAGCGCGAAAAAAAGCTAGTACTTTCAGACGAGCATCTTGCTATAGCGCGTGATGTGGCAAAGAAATCTATCGTACTGCTGAAAAATGAAGGGGACTTGTTACCACTAAAAAAGACAGGGCAAAAAATCGCTGTCATCGGACCACTAGCGGATAGTAAGGATGTGCCACTGGGAAGCTGGCGCGCACAAGCGATCACCGACTCGGCAGTCTCCTTGTGGGAAGGGATCAAAAGTGTAGCAGGCGATAATGCGACCCATGCCAAAGGTTGTGATTTAGCTGTGGGTAAGCGCGAATTTATTTTTGAATTGACCATCAATAAAGACGATGTTTCCAAGATACCCGAAGCGGTAGAATTAGCTAAAAATTCGGATGTCGTCCTATTGGCAGTAGGAGAAGATTGCTGGCAAACAGGCGAAGGACGTAGCCAAGTGGACATCGGATTCGCAGGAGTGCAGCAGCAACTCATAGAAGCTGTAGTAGCTGCCAATCCGAATGTCGTGCTAGTGCTGATGAATGGTCGTCCGATGCCACTAAGTTGGGCGGATGCTAATATTCCAACCATTTTGGAGACCTGGCATTTAGGCTCGGAGGCGGGCAATGCTATCGCGGATGTGCTATTTGGGGATTATAATCCTTCTGGAAAATTACCTGTTTCTTTTCCGCGTCATCAGGGGCAAGTGCCGATGTATTATAGTCGCAAAAACACAGGCCGCCCGAATAGTACTGCACCTGTCGTATTTTGGTCGCACTATACCGATGAAAAAAATGACGCGCTTTATCCTTTCGGACATGGCTTGAGTTATACGACATTTAAGTATAGCAACTTTCAACTAAGTACGAAAAGCATGACACAGGATGGTAAGCTGACGGCAAGTGTGAGCCTTAAAAACACAGGGAAACGCAAGGGCAAAGAAGTCGTGCAACTCTACCTTCGGGATATAGTGGCAAGCGAAACGCGCGCTATCAAGGAGCTAAAAGCCTTCCAAATGGTAGAGCTAGAAGCAGGCGAAACGAAGACAATCCGTTTCGAATTGACGGAAAAGGATTTAGCTTTCTACAATTCAAAAACGAAGCAATGGGCTGCCGAAGCTGGAGATTTCGAGCTATTTGTAGGCGGTAATTCGAGGGAGGTTTTGAATGCTTCTTTTGAGTTAAAATAATTTGAAGACCATATAAGGGAGTTAAAGAATATGACGCTTTCGGTTTATAATGTTTGAGTTCCTTATATGGTTTTACTCTTCCAATACACCTGCTGCAAGTTATTTACATCTATCATAGACTCCAAATTATTGAAATCGGGAATAGTATTAAACATTTTAAGTTTACCGATCTTCCATTTATTTTGATTGTGAATTAGATAGTATCTGAATTTAAACTTCAAGTTATTGTTACTGACAGGGAGTCCAAGTTTTTCCAATTCCATTAGCTCATATAATTCATCAATTAATTGGGTATCTTTCTTAATTTGTAATAACTCATCTGAAGTTACTTGACTTTTGATTTCTATTTCTTTGTTTTTAAATCCATTGTTTAAGTCTATCAATAATTGATTAGCAAGGGCAAAATATCGGTTGTTATGTTTATATATCGCTTCGATTATAAACTTTGAAGCGATAAATAGTCCATTGATTGGATGTACTCCCTGAATTGAATTTTGCAGTTCATCCTTAGTAATAAGAAAGAGACTAGAAAAATGAAATTGACTTAGTTGCTCTATATTATCTTCCGTCTCTATAGAAAAAGTTAAAGGCGAATACACCTCATGTCCTAAATAAATGACGTCTCCTTCTTTTATTTCGACCCCACTTAATTTACAGATGGTAATTTTATAGTCATAAAATTTTTTATTATGCTT
>CALGLY010000500.1 GCA_937959095.1 uncultured Saprospiraceae bacterium | reverse complement strand
AGGGAATTTGTAAAAAATAATCTACCAGTTGGACAGGATAATTGTCCGCCTAAAAAACATAAAAAATAGTTCCGTGATGCAGACCATGCAACGATTTTTTAAATTCTTTACGCGGACAATTATCCTGTCCAACTGGTAGGTTATTTTCTACAAATTCCCTAAATACTATTTGGAGGCTAATTTTCTATTAGCCTCCAAATCACTTCTTCCTATATCTTCCTAAAGCGAACTTGCTTAAATTCCTCTTGTGATAAATCAAAAGTTACAATTTCACCTTTTGTATTTCTTTGGAAAGTTACCAGGTTAAAAAAACTTGCCATTCCAATAAACTGATCTTTCTTAAACGCGTTTAGGGCAATTGCTTCAATCTAAAGGCAGATAAGTAGCGAATTATTAACTTGAAAACCCTATCTTCAAACCCAAAATATTCATAAATATGAAAATTAGTATCCTATTACCTTGCTTATTGATGGCGAGTGTGAGCTATACCCAAGACCAAAAAACATCTGCCGAGCAACTCCATGAACTCTTTGAAGAGGAATGGGATTTTCGTTCTAATTCCTCAACTAGTTGGGGGGCGAAAATGGATGTAGATAAAACTCCTGATGTTAGTCCAGAAGCCAAAAAAGAACAAGAAAAATATTGGTCAGAAGTACTAGAGCGCCTTGCTAAGATTGATTATGAAGGATTGGACAAAAAGAATAAAATCAACTACCGCATTTTTAAATTTCAACTAGAAGATAAGGTTGCACGCATTGGTTTTGAAGATTATCTAATGCCGCTGAATGCAGAAGGTGGTTTTTATACGGCTTTTAATTATGCAGTAGGTGGTGCTTATTTTGAGGAGCAGGAAGATTATGAATTATATATCAAGAACCTGAAGAAAGTGCCGCAGTATATAGATGACCACATTGCATTGATGCGCTTAGGGATGAAAAAAGGGATGGTTCGCCCACAAGTAATTTTGAAAAATTACAAAGCCTTAATGAAAGCCTTACTCGCAGAAAAGGCAGAAGAAAATCTATTTTATAAGCCCTTCAAAGCGATGTCTTCGGAAGTAGAAGGTAGGGCACAAAAGCAATTGCAAGCCGAAGCAAAGCAACTTATCCGTACAAAAATATTAGCTGCTGCAAAGCGATTTGATACGTTCATGGAAACAGAATATGTGCCAAATGCGACGAAAACCTTAGGCGCGCGCGATTTACCAAATGGTAAGGACTATTACGAGCAACGGGTACAGTTTTTCACGACCTTACCCATGAGTTCCGATGATATTTATAAATTAGGTGAACAAGAAGTAGCGCGCATTCGGGCAGATATGGAGCAGGTAATTACTGATTTGAAGTTTGAAGGCAGTTTTGCTGATTTTCTAGCCTTTCTGCGCACAGATCCTCAATTTTATGCGAAAACACCGCGCGAAATTCTGATGCATGCTTCTTATTTAGCTAAGAAAATGGATGGTAAATTGCCAACCTATTTCAATACTTTACCGAGCCTTCCTTATGGCGTGCAGCCTGTGCCAGCAGCCATTGCTCCTAATTATACATCGGGACGTTATTCAGGTGGTTCTTGGAAAAATCATAAGGCTGGCAATTATTGGGTGAATACTTATAAACTCGAAAGCCGCCCCTTATATGGACTCCCTGCGCTCACGCTACATGAGGCAGTGCCAGGACATCATTTACAAATTTCTTTGGCACAAGAGTTGGAAGATTTACCCGATTTTCGTCGCTATACCTACCTCAGTTGCTATGGCGAAGGTTGGGGACTCTATTCAGAATATTTAGGCATAGAAGCAGGAATGTACGAAACGCCTTATGATAATTTTGGGCGCATGACCTACGAAATGTGGCGTGCTTGTCGCTTGGTCGTAGATGTGGGCTTACACGCAAAAGGTTGGACGCGCCAAGAAGCGATTGATTTTATGGCAAGTAATACCGCCCTTTCTATCCATGAAGTAACAACAGAAATAGATCGATATATCGGTTGGCCAGCCCAAGCATTGAGTTACAAAATAGGGGAACTTAAAATCCGAGAACTTCGTAAACGTGCCGAGCAAGCATTGGGCGATGACTTTGATATTCGTGCCTTCCACGATGTGATTTTGAAGGATGGCGCAGTGCCGTTATTCATTCTAGAGGAATTGGTCGATGATTACATTTTGGAGGCGAAGGGAGAGTAAATACGATTCTGCAGACATTTCAAAAATGAATTTCTATTCGAGACCGCATTACGACTTGAATAGAAATTCATTTTTGAAATGCCTGCGGAATGCGACTAATTATCTGGTGAATAATTTCTTGTTTGCTCCTGTAAATTTTTAGCCATAAAAAATGGAATAAACAAGGTTTATCCCCTCCCAAAAAACTATTTAGAAAACCTTAAACAATGTTAATTTGGAATTAAACCCATAGTCAAAAATAGGAATAATGCCCTTTGATATAGTTTATTTGCTAGTAGTTAAAATAAGAAAAGTGCTAAACGAACTAAACAATCAGAGATTATGAAAAATTGGAATGGAATCATCGGTTTATTACTCCTAACAGTACTCGCTACATCTTGTGGGCCAAACTTAACTCCTTTTACACAGCGACTCTACGACCAGCAAGCGTGGACACAAGACGACTTGAAAGAAATTCAGTTCTACTTATCCGAAGATATTGTCTTGAAGCGACAAGCCCGCGAAGGACGCTCTCGCATTACGGATGGAGGAATCAGAATAGTGGATGATGGAAAAATAGATAAAGTAACCATTCGTCGTGGTACGCCAGGCGTATTTGTATTCAGCCCGAAGGATAATCGCTTTGCGATAAGTTTTGATAAAAACGACGACCTCTACTTGATGTTTGGTACAAACCCGAAAGCAAGCAATCGCTATACCTTATTAGCTTCCGAATGGAGAAATCGAGTAGGCACAGTAAGCTATGGGGAAAAGCAGTATAAGATAGATACTCGCGCAGCTTATGCGGCTTTGATGGTCGATTTGAAGCGTACACGTCGTGTCTCTACCCGTTCGCGCACCGCGGGTGGACGTAAGATAAATTAATAGAACTTCAAGCGCAAGTTGTTCAATACAATAGGAAACTTGCGCTTGAATTGCATTTTTTTCTAATCCTCCTCCTTGAAATCATCCAGTTGCCGACGCTCCCGTTTGGTCGGTCTACCAGCCCCTTTTTCGCGTTGTTCAGGTCTCGCTTTTCCTGCATACCAATCATTATACTTATTCAGTTCATCGGCAGGCGTGAGGTCTTCATAGCAAGTAACTGCGATAGGCGCACCCACGCGCTTTTCAATGAGTTTAAGTACTTTAAATTCTAAATTAAAACCATTTTTGTGCACCCGTACTTTTTGCCCCACTTCCACAGAAGTAGACGGTTTCACGCGGGTATCGTCCACGGCTATTTTCCCAGATTTGCAGGCATCTGTAGCCATCGTTCTCGACTTAAAAATGCGGACACTCCAAAGCCATTTGTCCACTCTTACTTTATCCATATAATTTAAAATGAATTTTGAACACAGAGACGCTGTCCTTCAGCATCTCCGTGTCCAATAACGACAAAGCCTTACCTAAAGTTTCTTAGATAGCCCAAGTAACCCCACCAGCCTCTTCCAACGAAATACAGCCATCATAGTTCCCAGGAATCTGGTCATAGCTCAAGTGCTGCGTAGCACCCAATTCCGAAGTCCCATAGCCGAATACCGTTAAGTATTTCAAGGAAGAAAAGAAATGGTCATCCACTGCGTTTTCGCCATGCGCCGCTTCATCGTAGCCCTGTAACATTGCAAAAGCGTCTTCATCACTTAAGTCAGCAAAGTTCTTAGCGTGCTTCGCTTGAGCATCCTTATCCATTTGCTCCAAGCCCGCCAAAAGTCGATCACTCTCCTCCTGTTTCAGCACTTTTTTAGCTAAGAATTGGTCAATCATTTGCGGCACAGCAGCATCCACCGCGCCGGGCGTATCCGTAGTAGGAAGGATTAAATCCACCGCTTTCGTCAATAAATTTCCTTGCTCCACCGATAGGGCATCAGGTTGCCAAACCACTTTCGGATCCGATTTGCAACCCGCCAATATCGTAGAAGCCACCGAAGCACTTATCATTGTGCCACCTATATATAACGCGCCTTGTCGTATAGCGTCTCTTCTGTTCATCTTTTTAATGCTTAAAGTTACAAATTCGATTTCTTCAATTCCTGCACCGCATGCTCACAAGCCCGTGCCGTGAGTGCCATATACGTCAAAGACGGATTTTGGCAAGCCGAAGAAGTCATGCAAGCCCCATCCGTCACATAGACATTGGGTGCATCCCAAATTTGGTTATTGCCATTCAGCACTGATGTCTTTCTATCGCGTCCCATGCGTGCTGTACCCATTTCATGGATACCCAAACCAGGGTAGCTCCCTCTATCGTAGGTCTGCACATCCTTCAAGCCCGATGCTTCTAGCATTTCTGCTGCCATATTCATCATATCCTTCCGCATCAGTTGTTCATTTTCTTTAAACTCCACATCCATCACCAGCGTAGGTAAGCCCCAAGAATCCTTATTTTCGTAATCCAAATACACCTTATTATCGTGGCTCGGCAAGCATTCTCCGAAGGCATTGATCCCCATGCGCCATTGCCCAGGAGCGCGCATATCGAGTTTCAAGTCTTTACCCAAGCTCAATTCCTTCACCGAGCGCGTCCAATTTTCTCGACTTGCACCACCTTGATAGCCAAAGCCGCGAATATAATCCCGCTTCGAAGCCGCATCCAAGTTCTGGAAACGCGGAATATAAATCCCATTCGGACGACGACCTTTATAGTATCTATCCGTAAACCCATCATACTTGCCCGATGCACCAGCACGGAAATGATGATCCATCACATTATGCCCCAATTCTCCACTCTGATTACCAAAACCATTCGGGAAAGCATCCGATTTCGATTGCAACAAAATCTGAGTCGTCCCCAATGCCGAAGCATTACAGAAAATGATTTTAGCATAAAACTCCATCGTTTCCTTCGTCTCCGTATCAATCACACGCACACCTGTAGCCCGTTTCTTATCCTTATCATACATGATTTCCGAAACAATAGAAAACGGACGAAGCGTCATATTACCCGTTGCCGCTGCGGCAGGTAGGGTAGAGGCTTGGCTGCTAAAATAGCCCCCA
>CALGLY010000499.1 GCA_937959095.1 uncultured Saprospiraceae bacterium | reverse complement strand
GGAATCGGTGTAAAGGCGCAAATGCACGCCTGAAGTATCACAAAGGCTGGTACTATCCAAGCAAATAAGCTGCAAGTCATCGAAGGCGTATTTTACACGTTTTCGATCGGCATCGTAGTGTTTTGCTTTCTTTTTGTATTTTTTTTCATCAAATAAGACGATTTTCGTCGCTTCATCTGAAAGGAAATTGCCTAAGACTAAGAAACGTTCTTCGCCTGTAGCTACAAACTTTTGCCTAACTTCCAACCATTCTCCTTCCTGCGCGCTAAGCGGCACATTTAAAGGAAGAAATTGACTAGTATTGAGTTCTAGTAAACCTTTATTAGAGGTACTAAACTGCTGCTTGAATAGCATTCCAAAGCTTGCTATATGGAACTGATTGGGGCGAATATGTAGACTTATTTCGTAGCGTTTGCCAGCTTCCAAGGGGCAAAGGAGTTCGGTTTGGGCATACTTTCTATCGTCTTTTCGTGCGGCATTGAAGAGCAGCAAACTAATAAAACGCTCTGTTTCTGTTTTATGATAGCCAAATAGTTTAGGCGTGGTGCTACGCCATGCTTTCGGGCTGCAATTTTCATCATATTTATGACAAAAATTAATATCTTCAAAAGCAGCATTTGCAATAAGGTTTTGCCCTATAGCAAATGTGCTAAAAACGAAGCATACAATCCCTAAAAGGAATCGTATGAAATCAAATCGAATAGATAGAATCATTGTCAATTATCAATTTTTAATTGTCAATTAATTTTAAGCATTCGTCAGGATTTTATTTAGGATTTTGATGGTGACTAAATAGGTCGGTTTCACGCCATCTAGTCCCAATGCACCAGAAGCCAAGGTCGCGCCTGTCTCTAGTGGATTATCCGAAGCGTAGTAGGCATAGCGTACTCGCACATCAGAATTAATGCTATTTCTAATTTTAGAGGCAGATTGTATCGCTTTTTGATAATGCGCGCCTTCCATTTCCAGCCCTACCGCATGCCAAGAAGAATTGAGGAAGTATTGAAGAATATCCTTGTTTTGCAGCGATGTCCCCATTACGGTCACCATCGGACCTTCATATACGCCAAGTCCATGTCCTTCAAAGTCTGCTTTTTTCAAATCATTATCGAACGGATAATTGTCGGCAGTGCCTTCAAAAATATGGGCATTGGCTACCATAATATCGCCTTTTCCGCCTTGCAAAATCCCTGCTTTTCCCATAATAGAAATGGACTGCACATTGATAGGAACTTTCTTGTCCTTCCAGTCGTAGGGTTTCAGGAGTTCATCCATCGTTTCGAAAGCTTGCTCTCCGAAGGCATAATCCATTATAAAAATAATAGGTTTTTCTTCTTTAATGTACGTTTCGTCCCATTCCAAATCATTGGGGAGGCTTTCGAGTTTTATTGCGGCAGTATCTACAATTTGCACCGTGATATTCGAGCCGCTATTATCTTCTAAAATGTACATTCCATTTTCGAGTGCGTAGCGTTTCACAGCTCTATTCATTTTAGGACTCGCGCTTAGTTCTCGTGCCAAACCTTCTAAGTTGTCCGCTTGGGTTTCCTCTACGCCAGCAAAGCCATATAGGCTATTCATAACGCTGTGCATATTGGCACTTATGATGTGCAAGGGACGATTTAGCCATTTCTTTTTATATAAAAATTGCTTGATATTATTTGCCCAACGTTCGCCATAGATATGATGTCCGATTTTTTCGCGCAAAGCAGAAGAGAAATTGATTTCACGGTCTCTATCTTCTTTATCTTCTTCCATAGAACGCTTGCCGAGCCAGTAGGTAATATGGAATAAGCTATTCACATCGCCGCTTGCTTTCGCAAATTGAGCGGCTGCTGCTTCCGTATCATCGTAGGTACGCCCAAGGAGTGTACTGAGGTAGGTGCAAGCTACTTTTTTATCAAATTCTTCTCCTGCTTGTTCGTAGGCGATGAATTTTTCTAGCATTTCCCAATCCCGACGTTTGCGGCCTTTATAATCGAGACTATTGCGACGTATTTTTTCCGACTCAATATACATAAAGGTCAAGTGCGTGAGAATGTCGTAGATATCACTTCGCCCGCGTGTCATTTCTATAAACATCTGTTCTTCATCTATGCGGTAGCTATTGCGACGACGCTTGGATGGGACAATGGGCGTGAACGTTGAATCTTCAAAACCTTCTCTCGAAATCAAGCGTATATAACGACACTCTTCTATTCCCTTTGGCAAGCGTTGAAAAATATAAAGCAGCCCATTCAATTCTACTCGTTCTGCATCATTTATTGCACCATATATTTCAGGTTGCAATACGCGCATTGCCTCTATAATTGCCTCACCCGACATGCCTAAGGGCTTATAGCTACCTCGAATGAATAAGTGGCGCATAGCAATATAAAGTCGTTGTATAGCTGCTCGTGATTCTTGGGCTGGTGTTCGTTCTACTTGATTTATTTTCATATTCTCATAGTGCTAGATGTGTTCTGATAATTATCGGATAAGATATAATTTTTGAGGTTTTTTTGCATCAAATCTCATCTCTTAAAACCCGCCTGCTCCGCGAACGGGCAGGTCTCACATCTCGTAAGGTAAAAGTCTACAAAGATACAAATTTCTTTCTACTCGTGTTCTACTTCGCAAAACGGGCATACAGTCGCTTTATAGCTGCGAAATAGCGATCTACATTTAAAATCTTAGAATCATTCATTGCTTTGTAGGTTAGAAAGATGCCAATAGGTGAAAAAATAAGGCAAGGCATCCAAGCGGCTAGAGCGGCATCTATGCTACCGCCTTCCGATACTTTTTTAAATAAAATACTTAGCATCACAAAAACAACGAAAAAACAGATGGAAATAAGAATAGGGTACCCAAAGCCACCCTTCCGAACAATCGCTCCCATGGGAGCACCTATAAAGAGAAAAATGAGACAAGAAGCTGCCAAACTGAACTTATAATGAAGCGTATAGCGATGGTCGATGCGAGAATCTTCGATACGTACCATTGCACGTTTCACCGAGGTAACACTGCCTTGCACTCCACGTGTAAAAGACTTTGCTTTATTGAGGAATTGTTTGCGGTTTTTCTCTGGAAATGTAGCTAGTAAGGTATTATAAGGAGTCAGATCATCATCATCAATTAGTTGTTTGATTATTGATCGTTGATTATGTCTGCTTTGATTCTTTTTTGCTTTTCGAGCTTGTTCTACTTTTAAGGAATCTAATGGAATACGATCTCTAGTATCTACGGCTAGTTCCTTTTCAAATTGGGCGCGTTTTTTTTGGAAAGCCGCACTTGTATCAGAAGCGCGTTGCGTCACTTTTTTGAAAAATTCTAATTCTTCTTGTTGTTTTTTTGGTAGAGTAATAAGCGAATCTTCTAGCATCTCATTAAATTTCTTCCGTTTCGCTTTTTCAGCAGCCTGCTGCTTCATATGTCGCTGATGATAAGACCGATTGACATCAAATGCCAAGCTTTGCTTTCTTCGTTCTTCTTTAGCTGCTATTGAATCAATAGCAGTGAGGAGTTTACCCACACT
>CALGLY010000498.1 GCA_937959095.1 uncultured Saprospiraceae bacterium | reverse complement strand
AAAAAGCTTGAAAGTGCTGCACCAATTCGCATATTTTTTCTGCTTCGTGGAGGTTTGTTTTATTGTTTGTACCGCCACTATCTACGGCGGTAGGTAGAAAGATAAAACGGCTATTCGTTAGGCGTTCTTGGAGGCTGTTGGCTTTATTTTTTAGATTGAAATTAAGTGCCGCTTGTTGGGTTTTATGATGCAGAATATCAGAAGGCAAAATTTGGAGGGTATTCTGATAAAAATGCCGATTCGGGAACGCCATAATGTCCTCGTGCATCCGTCCTTGATGGCTGAGTTGGGAGTATGCCCAATTCCAATTATTGGCTTTGCAACGCGTAAAAAGTCGCTCGAAAAGAGAGTTGCGGAGGTTCTTTAATCCGATGCTTTGGAGGTCGTCGTCTTGCACCTTACTTTCATCCACATCTTGCGTGACGACCGCAGGCAGTTGCCGATGATCACCGATAAGAATAAAGCGTTTGAAATTGGGTAAAAAGCCCGCCAACATCGGTTCTAGAATCTGCGACGCTTCATCAATAATGACCCGATGGAATTTTTTCAAGATCAATAATTCTGTCTTATTGCTCACCGAACTTAGCGTTCCTACCACGATCCGATGCCCATTTAAGACCTGCTTTATTTGCTTTCTATTTCTAGCCTTGGCTATTTTAGATTGTAATAATTTGGATTGAAAACGCTCCTCCGTCGCGAAGCTAGAACCGATGCGAAGATAGGCATCTTCCATCGCTGGATGAATGCTTTCGATAGCATCACAGATTTCATCTACTGCCCGATTGGTGTAGGCAAGCAAGAGGATATTTTCCTTGGTTTCGGTCTGTAGATAATCCACAAAATGCTTGAGCATCATGCTCGTTTTTCCTGTGCCAGGCGGTCCCCACAGCAAGAAATATTCTTCTGCATTGAGGGCTTTCTGAAAGATGCTTTGTTGTTCCTTCGTGAGTTCTTGAGGCGCAGCTATTTCCGTCACCTCCTTGCATTTTCGTGGCGCACGACGCGTGAGTAATAACTCCTTTTTCGACTTAGAACTTTGCGCGAAATTGAAGAGTCCGCGATATAAATTATTGAAGGAACTATCGAATAAGTCCCGTTCTATATTCCAAAAAATATGCTGCTCAAAAATAGACGTATTGAACTGCCGCGAGCGTAGGCGCACCCGCACTAGTGTTTCTGTGATTTCGAGAATGGTGCATTTGAAAATCTGATGGGTTAGCACGGGCGGACGTTGCGCGCGGTCGTGCTGTGCAGGATACAAGACGATAATATCTCCCTTCCGAAAATTCGCTAAAGGATTGGTCTGCTCCGTCCGCTGAAACAATAAAAGCGGCTCTTCTCCTTTCGACTCATTTTCTGCTATCGTGAGGTGACTCAACAAATCAAAACGTTCATTTTTATCTTCAAAACTATCGCGCCAAAGGGCAGCTTGTCCGTTGATTTGCTCCATGCCTTCCACACCTGTTTTTGCCAACTGATGTTCGCGCGCAATGAAGCCCGAAAAGGCGGTAAAATATTTCTGTTCCAGCTTATCAAGGCTATGATAAGTTTTCTCAAAGAACTCAATATCGCGCCTCGAAAAGCCCTTGATGTGTGCAAAGCGATTGGAATTGACCCGCAAGAAAATATTTGGTTGTTCCAGCAGGCGTTCCGTCAGTCCTTTGCCACTGAACAACTTCGCGCTATTTTTCAATTGCCACTCGGTCGCTACGAGTTGATTGCGGACTTGCAGGGCTTCGTATTGCTGCGCTTTCACACGCGGAGCGAAACGCAATTGGTCGCGCTCCAAAGCCGAATACAGGATATAATTTTTCGGATCAACTTCCTTTCCAAAGACCGACTGAATCATCAAATCATAGAGCAAGGTCTGCGTAAAATGCGAAGCAGAAATCCCATATTGATTCGGCATAAATGGCTTCCCACTCTTCAATTCCACGATAGCGGATTGCTTTTCTTCCTTATAAAAAACATCCAAACGTCCTTGCAAACCATAAGTTTCCGAAAAGAAAGAAGGCTCTAAAAACGCATTGTCGGGCTGTATCCCTTGCTCCTGAAAATCGTGCAGCACCATGCGTTTCAGACTCACATAATGTCGCTGTGAGGTGTTGAAAATTTCTCGAATTAAGGCATCCTCGAATAAGGAAAAAGCAAGTGGGTAAATCGGAAAAATCTTAGGAAAGGTCTCCTTAAAAGTCGTTTCGGGATTGCTCATCAATTCATCCAAAAAGAAATTGGCGATGTTTCCAATCATCAAATGCTTATTCGGCTCGAACGGGAGGTATTTTTTCAGGAGATACAAAATCGGCTCTGCGCCCGTCTGACTAAAACAGTTCGCAATCGCCGAGACATCCATCAAATAATCAGGTTCTATCACAAAGGCACGCGGACGATATACGCCCTCCGCATCCACTTCCACATCAATGAGATTGAGCGTGACGGGAAAATCAAAGACCTGTCGCAAGAGATGAATTGTCGGGCCAAAATTCGCGTTCCGCTCCGCGATATTATATTGAATTCGGATATTCTCCGAAGGATTTTCTTCTTCCTGCGCAATGAATTGTTCCAGTTTTCTATCCTCTGCCAACACGACTACGCGCACCTTTTGCCGAAAAGCTACAACCTCCACATCGGAAATCACTAAGGGGAAATGCGGCGGCAATATCGCTTGTATTTCCGCGCTCTTTTTAGTCCCAAATAAAGCTTCTATCGCGCGCGGCAAGACATTCCAAGCGGCTTCTAAGGTCAGTTCTATTCCCTCCGCTTTGCCTTGAAACAAAGCCTCCTTCACTGCCTTCCGAAAATGATGAATATGC
>CALGLY010000497.1 GCA_937959095.1 uncultured Saprospiraceae bacterium | reverse complement strand
GAACGCGATTTATTGCCTGCCTTCCAAAATGAAATTAAAGTATTTACATCGTCACTCGATACTAATGAAGCTGCGCTTTTGGGGGCAGCTTCTTTAGTATTCAATAATATAAAAGCAAATAGTCCTCTTTAATGACTTGATGAATAAAGTCTGATTCATAAAGAGGCAAAAAATTTATCCTTATGTCGTCAGCAGCAGTAACAACAACGCAGAAAAGCTTGAAATATCAGTTAAAAAGTGTAGAAAAAGTGCCTGTGAAAATATGGGGAGATTCTAATGATGCCTCTATCCATATTGCACGTTCTATTGCCTTAGCAATTCGGCAAAAACAACAAGAAGGCGAACAGATTGTGTTGGGGTTGGCAACAGGATCTTCACCAATAGGAGTATATAAAGAATTGGTACGGATGCACCGTGAAGAAGATTTGAGTTTCTCCAATGTCATCACTTTCAATTTGGATGAATACTACCCGATGAAGCCAAAAGCACAGCAGAGCTATGTCTATTTTATGAACGAATATCTCTTCGATCATATCGATATTGATCCTAAAAACATCAATATCCCTGATGGTACAATAGGGATGGAGGAAGTAGAAGAATATTGTAGACAATATGAAGAGAAAATTGATTTAGTAGGCGGTATCGATATACAATTGCTCGGCATCGGTCGCACAGGACATATCGGCTTCAATGAGCCAGGGTCTTGGCGCGATTCCACCACGCGTTTAGTCCGTCTGGATGGCATCACGCGCCGCGATGCAATTAAAGATTTCGGTACTGCCGAAGCCGTTCCTTATCGTGCTATCACGATGGGTATTGCAAGTATTATGAAAGCGCGCACGGTTTACTTGATGGCCTGGGGACAACACAAGGCAGAAATTCTACAAAAAGCAATAGAAGGCCCAATTTCCATGACGATTCCTTCCACCTTCTTGCAAGAGCATCCGAATGTGAAAGTGATCGTGGATAAAGCTGCAGCTACCGAACTCACGCGCATAAAAACACCTTGGCTCATCGGAATGTGTAATTGGAATGACGATCTGATGTGTCAAGCGGTAATTTGGCTTTCACAAAAGACAGGAAAAAGTATTCTACTCCTCACCGATAATGACTATAACGAACATCACCTTAGTGACTTGATTATTGAGTATAAATCTTCTTACGAACTCAATATTAAAGTCCATAATCAGCTACAGGATACCATCACAGGCTGGCCTGGCGGCAAACCCAATGCCAATGATAGTCGCCGTCCTGAACGGGCTACGCCTGCTAAGAAGCGCATTATTATTTTCAGTCCGCATCCCGATGATGATGTCATTTCTATGGGAGGTACGTTTTTGCGACTCGTGGAGCAAGGACATGATGTACATGTAGCCTATCAAACATCAGGAAATATTGCCGTGCACGACTATGATGCCCTCCGCTATATTGAGTGGATGCAGGAGTTTGGTGCAACATATGATTTACTAAAAGAAGATAAAAAAGACTTATTTGCAAAAGCAGCAAAAATTTTACGTGCTAAGCAAAACTCTCAAAAGAATAGTTTAGAAGTACGGCAAATAAAAGGAATGATTCGGAGAGGAGAAGCACGAGCAGGTGCGCGTTTTTGTGGCTTGAAGGATTCGCAGATTCACTTCTTGGATATGCCTTTTTATGAAACAGGTACTACGCGCAAAAAGCCGCTCGGCAAAGCTGATGTGCAAATTATTAAGGATTTAATTACAGAAATAAAACCTCATCAAGTCTACGCAGCAGGCGATCTCGCTGATCCGCATGGAACTCATCGGGTTTGCCTGAATGCAATTTTTGAAGCATTCACAGCATTACAAAACGAAAAATGGATGAAAGACTGTTGGCTTTGGCTATACCGAGGCGCGTGGCACGAGTGGCCTGTGCATGAAATAGAGATGGCAGTGCCACTAAGTCCAATGGAATTGTACAAAAAACGCCGCGCTATTTTCATGCATCAATCACAAAAGGACACGCCTCCTTTCCCAGGCAATGACGAGCGGGAATTTTGGGAACGTGCAGAAGATAGAAACAAAGCTACCGCCGCGCAATATCGCGCCTTAGGGTTATCTCAGTATGAGGCAATAGAAGCTTTTCGCAGGTGGAAATTTTAGTATTATACCAATCCATATTTGAAAGTAGCATTAGATTGAATGATGTTTTTTTCTTAGGAATGAATAAAGAATAAGTTGTAACAGATTTCGAATTTATTTTGGATTTAGACGAGGCAAAAAACGCAGACATAGCAAGACTATGGCGAGTATTTTTAACGAAGTATAAATTCAAAAGAAATCGAAAAGTGTTATAAGTTATTTTTTAGTCGTTCCTTAGGATAGGCTTGTCTGCTACAAGCAGGCATTTTACTGCGGCATCCTTTTGGCTGGCAAAGAAAAATAACGAAGCATAAGGAAAAAATTGTCAAAGAGCCGGAAAAAAGCATTTCAAGATAGTACTACTTTCAAGTATGGAGTGGTATTACATGCTATCAAGGCACAAAAAGCGAATATCGGATTTCAAAGTATGCTTAGAAGGACAAATGACAGCATCAAATGGTTAATTTATTTTTGTATCACTACTTATTTTGCCTAAAACGGCACACCTAATGCCAGCCCAAAACGCGGTACAATCCCCGAACTCGTATAGGCAATCAGCTTACCGCGTTCTGCAAAGCGACCATCATAATCCGCGATTTTATAGCCCGTTCCCATATAAGCATCTAGCAGGAGGAGATTACGCTTTTTATGGCGTAGCCAAATTTGGAAACCACCTAACACACCACCACTATAGGCTGCACCTTGCAACATTTCCGCGCTTTCGCCACCGATTTCCATAGTAGCACGGAGATAATGGTAGCGTCCCCAAGCAGCTACATACATACCTTCGGGAGCATGTGCTACTTGATTGGCATAACTAGGCAAGAAGTAATAGCGTGCCTGTCCACTCAAGGAATAGCCAAAAACCTCGCCGCCCAAACCATCCCAATATTCAATATTTTTATTGGAAATAGCCCCCCCGATTTGCACACTAATTTGTTGGCTGAAGACCTGCTCGTAATGCAAACTAATGCTAGAAGCAGCTAACGCAAGTGGCTCTATTTTCACGATGCTTTGCTGTGCAGAAAGTATAGTGAAAGGACAGAGTATATAAAAGAGTAAAAGTATATTTTTCATGTGTTGAAATGAATTAAGAGCTTGTTGGGAATTAGAAAATACTAACCTCATATCTCCTATCTATCTCCTAATCCTCTGTGATAATAACAGGTACTTGATAGGCAAAATTGAAACTAATATTGGTATGCACGCCTGCGTCGTCTCCTTCTCCATCGCCCATAATATTGGCCTCCCCGAGCGTAGTATAATGGATGTCTACTTCTTGGTCATTATCAATATAACTCACTAGATTTTGAAAGTCGGTCTCCCCTTCTATCTTCTCGATATGCCAACCTTCGGGCGCAGTATAAAAGTAGTGATTCGGACTCCAGCCGGCAGCTGTTGTCCAATCGGAACGGGTTTCTTCGGCGAGCATATAAATTTGGAGGTAAGCTTGCTTTCTATTGTGCCGCAGACGCGCATGAACCACCACTTGTGGTCCATGCTTCTCGAAGTCCGCATCACCTCCGGTGTGCACAGGGGTAAAACCGAACTTACTAATGGCAATGTACTTCGTTTCTGTCTGCGGCGGAATCTCTTGCGTCTGCAAAATGCTAATCGCAAACACTTCATCCGCGCTATAGCTCAAGGATAGATAGTTCCACTTCGATAAAAAGGCATCCTCGTAAGGAGAAAGATTAATCGTGAATTCGTATTCCGTCTGGAATTGGAGGCTGTTTTCAAGTTCAAGGACTGCTCCTTCATTATCGACTAAAAAGACTTGGAACGAATCTTTTTTCAAGAAATCGTAGCCATAAATACTGATAATGCTACGTAAATTAAAGGGTGCATTTAGGTCAATTGCATTAATAGAGGATTGACAAATCGTAGGAGGTGCAGGTTCGGGTAATTTGCCTGTTAGCAATTCTGCTTTCATAATGCGGAGGTAATGAACTGCTCTATTCGCGCCAAAATCAACTGCACAAAAACCGACTGCGGCACCTTCGCCCGTGAGTCTATCCAAGATATAAGGTACATTGTACACCAAAATATCCTGCACCGAGCCATCGAGTTGTCTCCCTAATGCATTCAGGGCATCTTTGCTCGACATCAAGCCATTTTGTATACCTACAATGGCTTCATCAATAGCAAAAATAGACTGTTCGCGCAACTGCCGAAATTCGTCTACCGCTTCTTCTATATCACCACTAATATTGCAACTATAGCAACATAGTAGTGCTGTAATAAAAAAAGTAAATCCTAAATTGTGTAAATTAGATTGCATGTGTTGGAATTCATTATTACGAAATGATTCCTGCACGCAAAAGGTGAGATTTGTGTTTGTGTGTCTATGTAACGTTTTTTAGTAGAAAGTGTTGTATCAGTGAAAAGGATTTGATATATAAATAAGTGACAACCTTTGAGGTTTTCTAGATAGATACTTTAGGATTAGACAAAAAATAAAGGTTACTGCTCGCCTTGTATTAAGCCCAACGGGCTTAGTAAATTGTATCCGAGTAGTAACAAATAAAAACAACCTACTAGTACACTGTAACAAAAGTTTATTTGTATTTTGACTAAGCTTATTTTTTTAGTATTCGAGGCGCAAAATTGGGAACATAACTGGTTATGAAGCCCGATTTTGGAACGAAGAAAACT
>CALGLY010000496.1 GCA_937959095.1 uncultured Saprospiraceae bacterium | reverse complement strand
TTTGGCTTCATAAATATTGGTCACACCATAGCCAATTGCCATCCGTTTGCCGCTTGTGGGAGCTCGATAGAGGCTATTTTCAAAGATGGAATATGCTATGGTATCTCGAAGCGTCTCATCTATATTGCGAATATACTGCTGGGTATATCCAAAACGGTCACCTTGATAATCGGGGGAATAATTGAAAGAAAGTGTTGGTTTTACGATATGGCGAATGCCTTTTATAGGGCCTTTCTTAAAGCGAAGCGTCCTAAACAGTGCTGTATTCGCACTTATAGAAGCACTATATTCATGTATCGGCTTGAAGCCCCAAAGCGTATCTCGTTCCTCATAGCCATAATCTGTAATCGGTGTAATGACCACATCTGTCGTATCAATAGGATTTACTATAGTATCATATTCTACAGTCACTTCATCTACAAAGCGTCTTTCATTATACTGAAAATTCATATAATTCGTATAATTGATACTAGGCGTTACATTGATGTTTTTCAGCACTCGAAAGGAAGTATTCAGCGTAGTGCGATGCCGCGCCCCCAACTTCATACCTGCCACTAAATTTTCTTTATTAAAAAATTCAGCAAGCGTATCTGAACCCGTGAAGGTTGCCTTTGCTTCTCCTTGATAGCGAAAAGCAATTTTTTCATACCACTGCTCCTTCTTCGTGCTTACTTTTTTGCGCTTGAAAGGATACAAGGTTTGGGTCTGGAAATTGAGGTTTGGTAAATTTATAGTCATGCTTCCTGACTGACGATTTTGGGAGTGGGTCAATCCAGCGGAAAGACTATAGGGTTTGCCTGGGAAGGATTGACTATAGGATAAATTGGAACTATAGTTTCCTTGTAGTACGCTCTGTGCATCACTAAAGTTTTGAGCTTGATAATTGCTAAATTGCACATTCATACTTCCGCCAAAACGACGCGTAGGATGCGCAGCAGACGCTTGATTATAATTGAAACGAAAAGACAGAGCAGGTTCATAAGAGATAGTAGCATCTGATGCTTCCCTTCTTTGGCGAGAGTATCCAATATTAGTACTTCCGCTATATTTGTAACGTTTCTTAAAATTTGTAGTAAGGTTTACGCCCCAAGTCCCTTTCGCATAAATATCGAAACTAGCGGTGGCATCTAAATATTCATTGATGGGTACATAATATCCTATATTTTTCAGCCCGAATCCCCATGCTTCTGAATACTCATAACCTCTTGGAAAGATTAGACCTTGTGTACGTTCTTCTGTAACTGGAAAGAAGGCAAACGGCAAAACAATCGGAGTAGGAACACCTGCTATTTCTAAGCGCGATGGTCCGACTACAACTAGCTTACCAGGGATTACTTTTTGTTTCTTACTACGAATACCGAAGTGTGGCTCGGGGTGATTGCAGGTGGTGAAAATAGCATCTTCACTAAAGACAATATCTTGGCTATAGGTGCTATCTGTGCCAGGCACGGTCACCTCCTCTCGTACAAATTTTGACTTTGAACCGAGTACATATAAGTTTTGTTGTATGGTGGTCACATCATAAACGATGCCTTTTTGCGTTTTAAAGTTATACTGCATTCGGTTCGCTGTGAAATCTTGGTCGCCATCCTTGAATTGGGGAAGTTCCACTCGTCTTCCTGCACTATCAAGTATGCCCTCGGCAGTTACTATATTATTTTCCCAATCGAGTTCTATAAAGCCCGCTTCTAGATTAATACTTGTATATTTGACACTAGCACCGCCAAATAAATAAATTTTCTTATTTTCGATGTCATATTCCATCGAGTCGCGTGCGCTATATTCCACACCTTCTTCGAGGGCATCTTTGGAAAGCTCTATTTTAGTGGTATCACTTATTAAGCTATCCTTAGAAGTTGTCAAGGGATTTGTAATACTATCAGAAAGGGGATTAGACAGCAATGGCTTTTCGTTCTGTGCCACACTGGACTGAACAAAAAGCATGCTAATTAGTAATGCTAAAATATATATCTTTAATGCGTCGTTTTTTTGCATTAAGTCGTTATTTTTATCAAAAATCGTTTCAAGTATGAATAAAACAGTACTCACTACTCTAACGATGGTTATTTGCCTTGTGCCGAGCTGCTTTTACTGGTTTAACATTCCTTTCACTTTTTCTTCACCAAATGACTGTACGCCTAGCGCAGCACATCAATGTATTTTGCACCAACCGCAGGAGCAAACAAGCATTCCATTTGGGGCAGCTTTTGGCAAATTTATTAAAGAAAGCCAAATAGCTGATACAGATTACCAAATAAATACAATTGTTTTAGATGCAGGACATGGTGGCAAAGACCCAGGTTGCTCTGGTAAAAAGAGTAAAGAAAAAGACATTGCGTTGGGTATAGCCCTAAAATTAGGTCAAAAACTAGAACGCAATTTTCCTGAACTTCATGTGATTTATACTAGAGACCGCGATGTTTTTATTCCCTTGCATCGTCGCGCATCTATTGCCAATGATAATGATGCAGATTTATTCATTTCTATTCACTGCAATTATATCAGGGGGTCATCCGTCACAAAAGGTTCAGAAACCTACGTGATGGGACTGCACACTGCGGAAGAGAATTTAGCCGTAGCGAAGCGCGAGAACGAAGCTATCTTGTTTGAAGAGGATTATGAAAACATATATGGCATAGATCCAAATTCGGATGAAGGACACATTCTATATAATTTTGTACAGAATACCTTCTTGGATCAAAGTCTTTCTTTTGCATCCAAAGTAGAAGATCAAATAGCAGTACATGAACGGCGTAGAAGTCGCGGAGTAAAACAAGCTGGATTTCAAGTATTGCGCCAAACTGCTATGCCTAGTGTGCTAGTAGAAACTGGTTTTTTGAGTAATAGTCAAGAAGAAAACTATCTGCTAACACACGCAGGGCAGCAGGGCGTAGCTGAATCTGTTTTTCGAGCATTCCAAGATTATAAGCATGAAGTAGAAGATTATAGCACATCAAATCGTGAGCCGATTGCTACTTATCAAACGATACCGCCGCCAACTACTCCTGCACCCAAACCTTATGAAATACGTCCGCAACAGCAAGTACCACAACAACAAGCGAGAGTGGTTCATCAGCAACCTACCCGAACCTATGCACAGAATAGAACTATTACGCAAAAACCTATAGTGCCTGTGGTCGTGCATGAACCAACACCTACAAAACGGGAACCTATAACTTATAAAAAAGAGGAAAAACCACGTGTGGCTAGGACAAATATTGATTGGGAAAATATAAAGACTACAAGCTCTAACGTAGATGAAATACCTACTAATAAAACGTATACAATAAAATCGTCGAATTCAGGACAAGATTTTCAAGGAAAAACGCCTATCGAGTTTCGAGTACAAATCACGGCTTCTCCTACTCTACTCCATCAACGTTCGGGGCGATGGCTAGAATTAAATAAACTAAATCATTGGGCAGAACCTGTATGGGAGGATAATCAACATAAATATCAAATTATGAGTATTCAAGACTTCAATACAGCAGAATCAATTCGCTTAAAGATGCGTGAAATTGGCTTTTTCAATGCTTACGTAATTGCTTATAAAGGCATTAAACAAATTAGCGTCAATGAAGCAGTGAAATTGCAAGGGGAATAACGCATCGAAATAGTCGCTTTTTTTCTTACAAAATCTTTTTATGCATAAAAGCCTTCTACGTTTTAGGCAATGTAGAAGGCTTTTACATTATGAGGTACTTAAGGCAATCTATAAGATGGCTCCTATTTCGTATAATTTTCAAAATAGATCGACAAGTAACCGTAAAAATAATCACCACACAAAAGCCACCGCCTGCACCAAATCAGGATGCAGACTCTTCGCCACAGGGCAAGTCTTCGCCGCATGTTCCAGTAGTTTTTTATCGTCCTCCGAATAGCCTTTTTTAGGCATCGTGATAGTCACTTTTGCTTCCGAAATACGGCGCGGCCCAGAAGCCATCACTTTCGTAATATCGGCTTTTGTACCTTCTATATCCAACCCCTTTGCATCTGCTTTGATGCCCATGATGGTAAGCATACAACTCGCCAAAGCCGTTGCCACCAAATCCGTAGGGGAGAAAGCCTCGCCTTTTCCGTGATTGTCGGTAGGTGCATCTGTGATGATGTTTGTACCCGATTTTAAGTGGATCGCGCTGGTACGTAGACCATTTTTATATAGTACTTGAGAAGTCATTTTCTGTTAATTAATAATGAATAATTGACAATGAGTAATTTAAAATCATTCGCTCTCTGGCGCTTCTTTCTTGCTTTCTTTTTTTGCTTT
>CALGLY010000495.1 GCA_937959095.1 uncultured Saprospiraceae bacterium | reverse complement strand
GAAAAAGGATTAGGGCATTGGCATATGACTTGGAAAGCGGGATTTAAGAAAGCCTATCCTTGGATAATTAATGATTGAAAAAGATAAACATGAACAAACAAAAACAAATGAAAAACAGAAGAGATTTTATCAAAAAATGCGGTCTATCTACTGCTCCTTTTCTGCTGCCACCACTTGCGGGAAGTGCAAAATCGCTTGTAGCAAATCCTACTAATACAGCTAGTGAAAAGACCTTACTGAATTTTGTCTACGATGGTTTAGCCCTCTCTCCACAAGCCTACCTTGAAAAGCTACATGAAATTAATGCAGCACAGGCGATTGAACCTGATTTTTATGGCAATGGCGGCGCGACAAAAGCTTTAGAAGAAGAATTCGCAGCGCGGATGGGAAAAGAAAAAGCGATTTATCTTCCATCTGGTACAATGGCGAATCAGTTAGCGATAAGCTTGCTAAATGGAAATAAGACCAAAGCCATCGTCCCCGAAAATAGTCATGTGTATAGAGATGAGGCAGACGCAGCGCAAAGCGTACATGGAAAACGACTAATTCCTGTGGGAAAAGGTAAGCCCTTTTATGACTTGAAAGATTTAGAAGCAGCCATTGCTTATTCCAAGGAGCAAGAGGTATTTCGTAGTGGCTTGGGGACGGTCGTCATTGAGCATCCTATCCGTCGGGCAGATAATACGGCTGTTCCTATTTCCACGATAAAAGAAGTTTCTGACTATTGCAGAGCTAATGGCTACAAATTGCATTTAGATGGCTCTCGGCTTCACTTGGCGGCGGCTTTCACAGGTGTTCCCGTTGCGGATTATGCTGCTTATTTTGATACGGTTTATATTTCCTTGTATAAATACCTGAATGCCGCAGGCGGTGCAATCCTTTGTGGTGAAGCAGCGATTATCAATCAGGTTTCGCACCAGATTAAGATTTTTGGAGGAACAAGCTTCCAGACTTGGGGCAATACCGCTGTAGCGATGCACTACTTACACGGAATAGAGGAACGACTAGAAACCGTGGTCGGAAAAGCCAAGGAACTCATCGCTGCCCTGAATGAAATAAAAGGGATTACTATTGAAGGCTTGGAAAATGGAACGAATGTCTATAACTTGAGTTTAGCTTCAACTATTAGCTTGAAAAAGCTTGCCAATTTTCTGTATCAGGAACATGCTATTTTATTGAGTAGAGCGAATGAAGATGGGCTTGTGAAATTAACGATTAATGAAAGTTTGCTCACAAGAAACGTCCCAAAAATAGTGGCAGCATGGAAAACTGGAATCAAAGAAGCAAGGCAATAAAAAAGTATAAATAAAATGAGTCAGAGTAAAGAAATCGCACAGCAGTTCCGAGAAGTCCTTTTGGAGGGGACTTGGATAGCTACCAACTTCAAAGCACAACTCACACAAGTAACTTGGGAACAAGCAACTACTAAAGTCGGTTCGCTGAATACCATCGCTGCACTTGCCTTTCATATTGATTATTATGTAGGCGGTTTGGTGCAAGTATTTGAAGGTGGTTCGCTAGATATTCGAGATAAATATAGCTTCGATTCTCCACCTATCGAATCGCAGGAAGATTGGGAACGCCTCTTGACTAAAATGTGGCAGAATGCCGAGCGATTTGCTACTTTAGTGCAGCAAATGCCCGATGAACAACTCGACCAAGGCTTTGTGGATGAAAAATATGGCACGTATCGCAAAAATATTCACGCCATGATAGAGCATGGGTTTTACCATTTGGGGCAGGTGGTTTTGATTAGGAAGTTGATTGGAACAGGAATGAAAAACGAAACAAATGGCTAAGGAAATAGAACGTAAATATCTATTGAAGAATGAAAACTGGAAGCCTTTAGTACAGAAGAAAATTATAATCAAACAAGGCTATCTAAATTCAAATCCAGAACGAATAGTCCGAGTACGAATATCGAATGATAAAGGAATGCTAACGATAAAAAGTAAAAACATAGGAATTACTAGACAAGAATTTGAATATGCTATCCCATTCGACGAGGCAACTGAATTAATAAAACTCTGCGAAAAACCGATTATTGAAAAGGTTAGAAATATAGTACACTTGGATACTCAAGTGTGGGAAATTGATGAATTTGGTGGAGAAAATGAAGGCTTAGTTTTGGCGGAAATCGAATTGGAGTCAGAAACGACGAAGGTATCTATTCCAAGTTGGATAGGGGAGGAAGTTTCCTCTGATGCAAAGTATTATAACTCCAACCTTATCAAGCATCCGTTTAAGAGATTTTGTAAATAATAACAGCATAGATGAGAGCTGCAACAGTTAAAGAATTGAAGACAGAATTATCAGAATATTCCCAACAGGATTTAGTAAAAATCTGTTTAAGACTATCAAAATTCAAAAAAGAAAATAAAGAACTCCTGACCTATTTATTATATGAAGCAGAGAACGAAACCAACTATATAGAAAGTGTGAAAAGGGAAATAGATACTCAATTTGAACAAGTAAATAGGAAGAGTTTTTTCTTTATCAAAAAGAGTGTTCGTAAAATATTAAGAGCGGCAAAGAAGTACATTCGGTATTCGCAGAAAAAGGAGACCGAGGTAGAAATTCTACTCTATTTTTGTCAAAAATTAAAAGAATTCAAGCCTTCCATTAACAAGAATCGAGTCCTAACAAATATATACCAACGGCAAATAGAACTGATCCAAAAATCAATTAAGAAATTGCATGAGGACTTGCAATTTGATTATGAACAAGAAATAAAAGAATTACTTTAATTTACAATGCACTAGCAACAGCTATCTTGCTATGTCAGAGAACGAAAAAAACAAAAATGAATAATTCAAAAGCACTTCGATTCTTATCAAATCCACAGATTTTGAGCGCATTAATTTGGGCAGTTACCATTATTGGATGTAGCTATGTTTCAGATAGGAGTACTATTTCAACCATCTTAATCACCGCAGCAGGATTTCATGTTGTATTGATGACTCAATTTGCAAAGACAAAACCTTCTGAAGCAATAGACTAACTCAATCGAAATGAGAATACTCTTACTTATCGTTATTCTTTTTAGCCTACAATGCGAATGGAAAAAAGAGGAAGAGACTACAACAAAAACGGAGCAAGATTTAGATACTCCTCTTAGTGAAAAAGCAACTAAATTGCATGATGAAATAGGGCAAAAGATTCCTATTGCCAATGCATTCGATTATCCAGTTGGGAAACCAGATGGAAAAGGCTATTATAATGCTCAAAAATTTGGAATAAATAAGCATTTAGGAGATGATTGGAATGCCAACACTGGAGGTAATTCAGATTTAGGTGATCCAATTTATGCGATTGGAAATGGAAAAGTAATAAAAGCTAAAGATGAAGGCGGTGGCTGGGGAAATGTGATAATCATCCGCCATAGACTCCCCAATGAAACAGAGGTAGAATCTTTGTATGCTCATTGTGAAAGAATGGATGTGCGTAAAGGAGACCTTGTTGAAAGAGGGCAACAAATAGGAACGATTGGAAATGCAGATGGTGCTTACCTTGCCCATTTGCATTTCGAATTAAGAACCCAAATAGGAATGGAAACAGGCCCTGGTTATTCAGGAGATACTAGTGGATATATTGACCCAACGAAGTTTATCGAAGAGCATAGAAATATTGAAGATCATTAAAAACATCAAGCATATGAGAAAGATTTCTTGCCTAATTATTATTGCACATTTTTTGTTCTACACAGGAATACAAGCCCAATCAGAAACAAAAATCAATCTGGAAGAGATTGATAAGTACTACGAAAAAATGGTAAAAGATTGGGATATTCCAAGTGCAAGTATTGGCATTGTAAAGGATGGCAAACTCATTTTTACGGGCAATTATGGCGTATTGGAAATAGGTGCAAATCAAAAGCCTAATGAACATAGCTTATATGCAATCGCCTCGAATTCTAAAGCCTTTACCTCCGCTATCATTGGAATGTTGGTACAGGAAGGTAAGCTCCATTGGAATGATAAGGTGCAAAAGCATTTACCTTATTTTGAATTGTATGATCCATGGGTCAGTAGTCACACTACGATTAGAGATATATTGAGTCATCGGGTTGGGCTGGGTACTTTTAGTGGTGATAATATTTGGTACAAATCAGACCTTCCTGCGGAAGACATCATAAAACGGGTTAAACATGTGCCTCAAGCCTTCGACTTCCGAGCTGGATTTGGCTATTCCAACCTAATGTACATTACAGCTGGGGAAATTATAGAGACGGTTACAGGTAAGAGTTGGGGAGAAAATGTGCAAGAAAGAATCTTAGATCCTTTGGGAATGGACAGAACAATTTCATCTCTAAATGACCTTGATTTAAAAGGGAATTATGCAACACCTCATGCAAGAAAAGACGACAAAAACTATACAATTCCTTGGACAAAATGGGATAATGTAGCTGCAACAGGCGGATTAATTTCTAGTGTTTCAGATGTCGCAAAGTGGATGATTTTTAATTTGAATCATGGCATCAATGGTCAGGATACCTTATTGTCTAAAGCTACAAGAAACAGAATTTGGACACCACACAACAATTTTACGGTAGACCACACCTCCGAAAACGATTTCAATAGGCATTTCAATTCCTATGGTTTAGGTTGGGGACTAAGTGATTATCATGGAAGACTAAGAGTTGGGCATACTGGAGGCTATGATGGAATGATTACGGCAATCACGCTAATTCCTGATGAAAACCTAGGCGTGGTCGTATTAACCAATGGTACTAAAAGTCCTATCATGGCTGCCACTTATTATGCCTTAGATAAAATGCTGGGCGTACCAACGAATAAAGATTGGTCAGCAGAATCCTTGAAAAATACGAATAGAAGAATCAAAAATGATACTCGCATTGCTGATAGAAAAAATAGCCGCGTTTTAAATACGAAACCGATTACCCAAGCAAAAGACTTTATTGGAGCTTATCATTCGGATGTTTATGGCAAAATAAGCATTACGAAAAAAGACGACGCACTAAAACTTGAGTTTGCCCATTCCTCGTTTTTATCAGCCACTTTAACGCATTGGAATTATGATGTTTGGCAAATCCATTGGGATCATCCTCAAGCCTGGTTTAGTTTTGGTACTATAAAAATACGAACGAATAACAAATTAGAAGTAACAGGTTTCGACTTCGATGTACCGAATGATGATTTCTTTTTTGAAGAGCTAAAGCCTTACAGGAAAAATCGGTAGTAAAGCCTATCTTGGCAGCTGAATTTAGAACAGGCAAAATCAATAGAATGAATCGCTTAGAAAAAACGGTACAAAAACTCGATAAATATCCAAAGTGGATACTCTCCAAAGCGATAGGAAGTACGGTGAAATTCGTAGGGACAGCAGGCACGGACTTTGAGGAGATGACGAAAGATAGAGTGATTGTGTCTTTAAAAAATAGAAAAAAAGTACGCAATCATATCGGACAAATACATGCTGCGGCGATGGTACTTATAGCCGAAACTGCAACAGGCATGGTAGTAGGTATGAATGTGCCTGATGATAAATTGCCTTTAATGAAAAAGCTAGAAGCTAAATATGTACGTCGTTCAAAAGGCAGGATGCGCGCGGAAGCGTGGCTGACAGAAGAACAAAAAGAACAAATACGTACGCAAGAAAAAGGCGAAGTCTTAGTACCTGTGAAAGTGACAGACGAAAGCGGCGAAGAGCCTGTTATTTGTCAGATGCTATGGGCTTGGATTCCTAAAAAAAGAAAATAGATAAAAGATAAAATGGATAAATTTTTAGAAGCAGCCATAGCAGAAGCACGCAAAGGCTACGAAGAAGGCGGTATCCCAATTGGGTCGGTACTCGTGCATAAGGGCAAAATCATAGGGCGCGGACACAATAAGCGCGTACAAGAAGGCAGCGTGGTGCTACATGGCGAAATGGATGCCCTTGAAAATGCAGGCAGACAGCCCGCAAGCGTCTACCGCGAATGTGTGCTATACACTACGCTCTCGCCTTGCCCGATGTGTTCTGGTACGATACTCCTATATGGCATTCCGAAAGT
>CALGLY010000494.1 GCA_937959095.1 uncultured Saprospiraceae bacterium | reverse complement strand
ATAGAACGCATATAACATAAAAGTGCTGCTTTGCTGGGGGAGAATAATTAACTTTTTTTTGTTAATGCTTTTTTAATAGACTCTATGTCAATTTGTTGCATGCAGTTGAAATGTTTCTTAGGACAAGCAGCATGCCCAATTTTGGAGCAAGGACGACAGGCTAGAGCATTGACTTCAATACTTGTATTTTTATTTTTTCTTTCTCCATAATAAGGAGTCATGCCGAAAGCAGGCAGGGTATTTCCCCAGACTGAAATAATATTTTTTTGGAATGCTGCTGCAATGTGCATCATCCCTGTGTCGTGTGTTATAACGTAGTCGGCTTGGCGTACAACCGAAGCTGATTGATGCAGCTTCAATTTTCCGCAACTATTCACTACATGCGCTCCTGCTTGTGTTGCGATTTCGTCGCCCACTTCTGCCTCCGCAGGGCCGCCAAGCAGGATGATAGGCTGTGCGATAATTTGGCAAATTTCAATAATTTTTGACATAGGAAGCCGCTTAGTAGCATGTGCAGCACCTATTGCAAAGGCTATAAAAGGTCGTTCCGATTTCAAGTAATCGCTTATCCTTACTTCGGCTTCTTTTGGAATAAAATAATCCAATCCTTGCCCATCGTTGTGGATGCTTAGCGATTTTGTAGTGGCTAAATACCTATCAACAATATGCACATCAGGTAGGCGGTTAATTTTGAAATTGACCAATAGCCATTTCTCTAGATTTAGCTTTTTGAAAGTGAAGTTTTTAGCCTTTAATGCCCATTTCACCCGCCTAGTCCGAAGATTATTATGCAAATCAATCACATAGTCATAGCCTTCTTCTTGAAGCGCAGGAAGAAGCGCTGATAGAGATTTTTCAATAACATGAATTTTATCTAGATAGGGATTGGAGGCGAGTATGGAATGGAATTTTTTTTTGGTTAAAAAGTGTACTTCACCACCCAATTGCTGCTTCAAACAGCGAATGACAGGAGTCGTCAAAACAATATCGCCAATGGAAGAAAAGCGGATGACTAATAGTTTCATGTATAAGAGGAGTGAGAGGAGTGAATAAGCATAAAAACCACTTCGTTGAAAGAAGTCTCTCTTCTCTCAACGAAGTGGTCTCTGCTCTCTCTTCTATTTTATTACTAGAAAATAACTTCCTTCTTAGGTTTTGGTTTTTTCTTCCGCTTTTTGCGCTTGAATTTTACTTTCTTGACCTTGCCCAATTCTTTTTTAATCACCTTCCAGTCGCTTGGCACACTTTCTTTTTGGTAGCGATTGACGGCAGTGACGGTGTAGGTATAAATCTGATTTTCGACCGCTGTTTTATCTAAAAAAGTATGCTGTTTCCCCGTCATGGAAGAGATCCCTATGATATTCCGTGGGTCGCTGATATTTCCTACACCTGTATCCTCGAAGCGATAAATGATGTAGTAGTCAGGCGGCAACATTCCGAAACCTGCCGTAGCTACCAATTTATTCGGTTTCCAACTGATGACAACACCATTCGGTTTTGCTTTTATTTTCTTCATTTTAGGCGATTTGACCTTAGGGGTTTTTACATCATCTGGAATCATGATAGGCGGAATAGCAGGGTAGCGATAGTAGTTTGTTCTTAGCGAATCTACTAGCCCTAGGGGGTTTTTTAGGATAGATTTTGCACTGAAAAAGATACTACCTCGCGCATCTGTTAGTTTCCGATTGAGCTTAATTTGCCGAATCATTTCTGCGGGATCTTGCCAAGCTTCGGCTTTCCGCTCACCTATTTTATAAGCAGCGTGTCCCACTAGCAGGGTTTTATCGAATAGATTGCCGCGCCACCAATAGAGCAATTCCTCGTGGTCTGCTTGTGGATGTCCAATATACCAGTACAATTGCGGTGCAACATAGTCGATATAGCCCTTGTCGAGCCAACCACGCACATCAGCATATAGGTCGTCATAGCTCGTGATACCAGCTTGGGTTTTAGAGCCAATCGGGTCGAGCGATTGATTTCGCCAAACACCAAAGGGACTAATCCCAAATTTGACATAGGGTTTCTTCTTTTTGATGGCAATGGAAAGGGCCTCTATAAGTTGGTCATTATTATTGCGCCTCCAATCACCCAGACTGCCATATATCGAACCATATTTCTGAAACTGCGTGGAATCTGCAAATACTTGTCCCTTCTTTTTATAGGGGTAAAAATAATCATCTAAATGAATGCCATCTATATCATAATTATTCACGATTTCTTCCACCACTTGCACCACATGTCGTCGTGCTTCTGGCTCACCTGGGTTGATATAGAATTTATTATCGTATTTCACCAACCAATCGCGATGATTATTGAAGACATGCCAAAGGGATAGATTTAGGGTGTCCAAATTGGTCGTAGCTCGATATGGATTGATCCAAGCATGAAATTCCATGCCATGCTCGTGCGTCACATCTATCATGTGCTGCATAGGATCATAGAAGGGTTCAGGAGAACGCCCTTGTCGGCCTGTGAGATACTTTGAAAACGGTATAAAACTAGACGCATACAAGGCATCGGCAGAGGGACGCACTTGCACATATAGTGCATTTACGCCTGCTTTTTTTAGTTTTTCGACGAGTTTTCGCCACTGCTCTTTTTGGGCAATGGCCACAGGAGTCGGACGTTTGGGATAATCTATGTTACTTACGGTAGCTACCCACACACCACGTAGCTCGCGCTTTGGTGGTATATTGTCGCGATATTGTGCTGATACAAAAGTACTTGTCGAAAATAATAGTAGCAGCAACAACGCTATATTTCTCAAAATTTTCATTCGCATAAAGTCTATTCGGCATGAGTCAAGAATGCAAATTTACTTTTTAACTCCTACCATCCAAGTATACACTTAGGCTACCTAAACGGATTTCTTTATTAATTTAGGTAGTCTTATACGCTTGAAGCGTTTTTTTAGAGACGGTTAAAATAGAAAAATATTGTAATTAACCGAAATTGATCCAACAAGTGCATTGCTATTTGCATATTCAAGATACCTGAATGCCTAAGCTCATAGGCTTATCATCAATGACTTGCAGCTAGAAGCTAAGCAGTTACAAAGATTCAAAAGAAATTACAATATATGAAAAAATAGTATATTTAAATTTCATCCTTTTAGACCAAGCATTTTCCCAAAGAACAAAGCCACCAATATGTATACTTTACATATTGATGGCTTTGTTTGACTACTTATACCAATTCATTAGGCAATTTACAAGAATGAATAACTAATCTAAAATTGTGCTATTTATATCTTGTGAGTTGCCTAAGAAGAAACTGACCGTCTATCGTTTTATAATACGCTGATGGTATTGCTTTCGCTCATTTTGAAGACTAAGCATATATATACCACTTGGAATATCATCAATAAAAATTGGAGTATAATCAACCTCCCATTGTCGAATTAAGCGACCAAACTGATCAAAAAGTTGCAAAGAAGCATCTTCTAAAGCTATATTATTTAATTCATAATTGAGTACCCCTGTAGTTGGGTTTGGATAAACATTTAGTTTTGTTTCCTTTGCCCCATTACGCTCCGCAGAAACAATGCTACTATATTCATATGCTCCTGAATAATCATATTGTTTCAAGCGATAGTAACCAAGTTCTAGTGGCTCATTATCATGCCATTTATATTCATGTATATCCGTACTTGTACCATTACCAACAATGAAGTCAAGTGTTTGCCAATTCTTTGCGTCCTTGCTTCGTTCTATTTCAAAGCCTTCATTATCTAGTTCCGAATTAGTTCGCCAATAGAGTTGTACTTTTTCTCCATTTTCGAAAGGTCTTGCTTCTAATAGACTAATTTCTACTGGTAGAACAGTAGTTAAATCACCGCAAAGATCAAGTACCGGAGGGAATGAATTTGTACTTTGTCCTACAATATTCACACTAGCTAAATCCATAGAATTACATGGTGCAGTTACTTCAAATGCTGCCATTATTGGTGCATTGCTTGTAGAAATAATAACTATGGAAAGTGGATCAGCTGTGCCAGCTCCATTATAAGTAAAAGTATATTCAAAAGGGTCTGAT
>CALGLY010000493.1 GCA_937959095.1 uncultured Saprospiraceae bacterium | reverse complement strand
GTTATCAATGCCTCACCACCGATGGCGAATTGAAAGCAGGAAAAGCAATTGCCCAAATCGAGTTGGATAAGAATGGAAAAATCAGATTGAAACTGAATTGGCAATGGCTCGATAAGGCGGATGAAAGCGGAATTTCTGAATATGTAGAGCTATAGAGTCCTTATTCACTCATCTTCCAAATCCATTTTCCTCGCGCATTAAAATAGCCGATTGCATTGCCTTTTTCTGCTCGAAAAATGCCTCCGCCTGCATAGCTAATATGCTCAAAATCGGGTGATACGATGAATTCTCCTTGCAGATTCGTCAAGCCATAAAAACCTTTTACGCGCACACGCGCATAGCCACCTTCAAAGTCTTCGATTTTATCATATTTGGGTGGAATTACATTGATGCCTTTTTGGTTTACAATGCCCCATTTGTCGCCCAATCGGACTACGGCTACGCCATTCTGAAAACGGCGTGCTTCTTGATAATAGCCATCATACACTTCGGCAGATTCGGTGATATAATAGAACCGATATTGTCGATCACGCATCAAGCCGCGCCCTTCATCGAAACCCAATAGGCGATCTAGACTTGGCTCTATCACGTATTCGCCTTGCACATCCAATACGCCCGATTTTCGATAACCTTTATAAACTACGGCTCTATCTCCATTAAAATCGAGGCATTTAGAATACTCAAAATCGACTACTGGATTGCCGAGGCGATCAATATAGCCGCATACGCCTTCTTTCTGCACGGCAGCACGACCACTAGAAAAATTGGACGCTTTGGAATATTTAGGTGCAATCACCAAAGTTCCTTGCGCATTGATGTAGCCCAAACCATCCTTTGTTTTCACTATCGCAAGCCCTTCCGAATAAGGATAAACCGCGCGATATGCTTGATCCGTTATCAACTCGCCTTGCAGATTGACCACGCCATAGCGCACCCGTTCATCGCCATAGCGCACGACTGCCAAACCAAATTCATTGAACGGACGAATATCCGTAAAGCGAGGACGCGCCAAAAAATCGCCTTCCCGATTGATTAAGCCATATTTTCCTTCTATGCCTACACGCGCTGTGCCTTTGAAAAAATCAAAAGCTTTATCAAAAGTCGCTTCTATGATTACTTGTCCTTCTTTATTAATATAGCCGCTACCTTTTGAAGTATGCACCCAAGCCAATTCATCCGTAAAATCGCCTACTCGAATGAATTGAGAGTGAACCACCATTTCACCTGAACCATTGATGAAACCCCAGCGATTTTCAACTTTTACCGCTGCTAAACCTTCAGAGAAAGCGCGTGCTTTTTTATATTTACAAGGAACTAAAATTGTACCATCGGCATTGGCGTAGCCCCATTGATTGCCTTTTTTTATAGCTAATTTTTCCTCGCTATACATGCCAACTTCTTCAAAAATAGCATCTACTTTTAGTTTTCCTAAAGTATCAATTACGCCATATTTAGGCGTAGCATTAAAGACTCTAATAATGCTATTATCGGTCTTTTCGAGGAACTGTACTGCGCTATATTTGCAAGGAATGATTTCTTTATTTTTATGATTGACTACGCCCCATTTTCCATCTTTTGCTACGATACCTACTTGCTTTTTGAAGGGTTGCGCAACACTATATTGCGCATCTACAATGTATTTCCCTGCGGCATTGATGTAGCCCCAAGTACAATTTTCGCAAGTCAAAACAGCTTCCGTTTCAAAGGCTTGGTCGTGCAGCGTATAATCAATCATTACATTACTGCTTTGCATCCCATCTAGGTAGTCACTCACTACACCTAGTCCTTCTTTTGCTTCTAGCGAACCAGAAAGTTTACCATAAGTACTCACCCGCGCCACACTATCTCGAAATGCCCCAACATAGGTCAAATCGGATTGAATGATTTGTCCTGAACGTGCAATTAAACCATGTTTTCCATTCAGAAAGACACAGCGAGCTAAAGGATAACCCCGCTCAAAGTCTTCGATGCGAATGTCTAAAAACTGGATTTTGGTCACGAGCTTCCCGATTTCATTATTCACTACGCCATAGGCAGTATCGAAGCGGTAGGTCGTGCGATCGAAGCTCAATTTGGAATACTTGGTGATGCCTACCAAGGTGAAACCAAAGTCTTTTTCTATCCGAATGAAGTCAAATTTGGGTTCTAGCGCAATCGTTCCATTTCTTAAATCGCGCAATCCCCAACGCTTTTCTTCAGGCGCGTAGAACCATTCAAATTGGTCGAGTTGGGTGTTATTTTCTACGGTAATCGCTCGGCGTTTCTGATCTTTCCCTCGAATTTTGAAGGAAAAATGTTCCTCATATTCTTCCGATGTATTCAGATTTCCATTGCCATCTATCGTAAAGCTTTGCATTGCTTCACCTTTAAAGGCTCGAATTTGCTGCCCTTCGTGTTCTATTTTGCTATATTCGCAGGGAATAATCAATTTGCCCTGCTTATTTATCGCCCCGAAACGTCCTGCTTGCATCACCAAAGCCATATTATCGCGTAGAGGACTGATAAAATTATATTGAAAAGGCAAAATGGATGCTTCCGATAGATTGATAATCCCCCATTTATTTCCCAAATTCACTCGAAATAAGTCTTTATTAAATGCCTTTATATCGTAGTATTTAGAAGGAAGAATAGATTGCCCCGTCTTATCTATCAAGCCTAGTTTTGCTTGTCGGCGAACGAGTAAATAATCCTTCGAAAAGGGGATGAAATCATCATAAATACCGCCTATCATCTGCTTCGTTTCAGTCGAATAGACTTGGCTTTTTCCTTGATAGTTTAGCTTTACAAATTGGGAAGACAATTTCTGATAGGTCTCAAATTGGGGTTCAAAAAGCGTCTTTCCCTTGCCATCTACTGCGCCCCAAAGTTCTGCTTCTTGAAATAGGAATAAGTCGGAAGATAAAGCTATGATTCTCGCAGCGCGCGTACTTATTAGAGGCGTGCCATTCAAAGCAATTGCGCCTATTTTGTCTTTATTTCTAGTTTGAATGAAGTGTTTTCTAAGGTAAATATGTTCAAAGTTGGGTTCTACTAAAATCGTTCCTTTTCGGTCTACCAATCCCCATTTTTCATCCTTTAGGTAGCGGATGTAATCGCCGAGTGGCTGCACGCGCTCGTAATCACGCAATAAGGTTTTTTGTTGCAAATTCATTAGTGTCCATTCGCCTTTTTGTAAGCCTTCTAACACTAGAGAATCTACTAATTTCAAGTCATCGTAAATGGTTGGAATAAGGAGTTTGCCATCCGCATTCAGTAGTCCTATTTTGGTGTTTTTTTGGACGGTCGCATAACCAAAGTTTTCAAAGACATCTATCGCATCATACTCCGCTTGCGCCACCACGCGCCCTTGTGCATTGATGAGTCCCCACTTTTGGGCTTGCTTAATGGGGTAAACACTTTGAGCTAAGGTTATATTAGCAAAAAGTAGAACAGAAAACTGTAGAATTGTTTTGAGCATAGGCTACTATTAGTGTACAATCTATTTTGGGTTTCAGTATTGAACGCAGAGACGCGGGGGCGCAAAGAAATTTGAACAAAAAAAACTCTGCGCCTCCGCGCCTCTGCGTTCAATATAAAGAATAGAATGCTATAAAACACAAGATGTGTCACAGTCCGTAAACCATGACACATCTAATCAAACGCTAAATTATGAATAAAGACACAAGAAATTTAGAATATAACACTCAAAAAGTGCTTCTTTTTCTCGCTAGTGCTTTCTATACGGAATTTTCCATCCGCTATTTCAGCTTTATATTTCTTTGCGTAATCTTTCACTAATGCAGCAACTAAGTCTGCATCGGTTGTAGATACGATTTGGTACGTACCTGCTGTAGCTTCCTCTAGCAATTTATTGATTGCCTTCGTAGTATGCGTTTTAACAGCACGCTTGGTAGCATCTTTCTTGAAGTGCTTGAGGTGCGCGCTATTCAATTCAGCAGATGCGGTAGGCGTAGTAAGCGATTCCTTGATTTCTTCTACTTTGTCCTTCACATTTTCAGCGATTTCTACTGCCGCTTCTTTTAGCTCCTCTACTTCCTCTTTTATTGTTTCTACAAGATCACTAGCGGTCGTGTCGGCGGTACTAGTATCTGATTTTGCTTCGGCTTTGCCTTGCTTTGCTAATTCATAAATAAGTAAGCCTAGTAAGCCTCCTCCGACAATTGCTCGTGCTATTAATGGAAATGGTATCATGATTCTAATTGTATTTTTATCAATAAATAATCGGTTCGCCTAAGAAGACATTAATCTCAGGCGAGATTTTAACTTTTACCTTAATAATGAGTGGGTTCTGTATAGGTGCATCGATGCTCGCATGGAGCTTATAAGTTGTTTTTAGAGTCGTGAATACGGAGGTAGTAACAGGATTAGATTTGCTTTGGTTGAGTAGTTCTTGAATCCGTTCTGGTGGGAAATCTTCGTGTTTGCCCTGCAATTCCAATTCTAAAGAAGGACTAATCGCAACACCCAAGGCAAAACTCGTCACCTCCAAGCCCGATTCGCGTAAGGTAGGCACACTCTTTAGCCATTCTTCTATTAGTTCATAGCCTTTTTCTTTTGCATTCGCGCCAATATGCCCTACTACTTCCGAGGCTTCTTGTAATGCTTTTCTTAAAATATCTACCATTGTTTGTTTAGATGAGTGTTAGAGGCTTTAGTCACTTTTCTAGTGCTTGCCCTCATAATAACGGCAGGCGTGGTATTTTGAAAGATAATTCTAGTAGTGTAGTAAAAAACTAGATGAAGGGTGGTTTTGGGAAGTATTAGCGTATATTTTTTAGCTCATTGTTTTCTTTACTTCCTTGACAAATTCAATTGTAACCTTAGCTATTTCTGCGATTTGATTATCAGAAAGACTTTTGAGCTTTAAAAGATTAAGTACTATTTCGACTTTTTCTCTTTCCTTTTGTTTCTGTTCTCTTTCGTTGCGTTCGAGTTCCACCTGTTCTCGCTCTCTTTCTATTTGTTCTCTTAGATTTTTCTCTACTTTTTTTAGTTCTTTCTCCACCGCCATTTCAATCTCTATTTCAATACTCAAAGCCCGACTTGCTCTATCTGAAAGCACTTCTCCAAATCGCTGATATTCTCTTCTTTCTTGCTCTTCCATATTCGCTACTTTCAGGACTTCTTCTGCCTCTTTTAACCCTTTAGCGGTAAAATTCTTTTTTATCTCGCTATTTTTCAAAAAGTAAACCCATTCATCCAAGGTATCTTTGGCGATATCATCAAAGTTGTTCACTTTAATCAGGTAAATTTCTGGATATAAGTCTTTAATTTTTTCTTTCTTAAATAGCTTTTTTTGAGCATTAGACAATTGTAATTCATCGTTCTGGTGTACTCCCGAAAAGGTGGTTGTTCCTTTATAGATATAGTCTTCTCCTCGTCCTAAATCAAAATAGACGATGTTTATTGAAATTACTTTTTTAACGGAAGTCCATTTCTCTCCCGTTTTGATATGCTCTGTAATTGCTTTAGAAATACCATACAAAATCCTTAAAAAATAGTCAATCGCGTAAGAATTTTGAATCTCGATAATAATAAGTTCCCCTTTTTTATCTTTGACTAGAATGTCCACTCGATTAAACTTATCGGTTT
>CALGLY010000492.1 GCA_937959095.1 uncultured Saprospiraceae bacterium | reverse complement strand
TGTTACAACTTATTCTTTATTCATTCCTAAGAAGATTGTTTTTTACCAACTAGCAAATCATGTCAAAGAAAGAAATACGGAAAGATTTAGAAGAATTATTTCAGCGAAAAGCCTATTTGTGGGATGAAAATCGCCCTGCTGCCGTAGCAAAACGCCACTCGAAAGGCTTACGCACAGCCCGAGAAAACATAGCGGATCTCTGCGATGAAGGTACTTTTGTAGAATACGGTTCACTCACGGTGGCAGCACAACGCGGACGCAAAAGCGAGCAAGAGCTAATGGAACAAACGCCTGCCGACGGACTCATCACGGGCATTGCTGCGGTAAATGGCGCACTCTTCGATGAAGATGCAAGTAAGTGTATTGTGTTGAGTTATGATTATACGGTTTTGGCTGGTACACAAGGTGCATTCAACCACAAAAAGACCGATCGCATGATGCAAATTGCGAAGCAAGCCCAAAAGCCTATTCTCTTCTTTGTGGAAGGCGGTGGCGGCAGACCTGGCGATGTTGATTTTGATGGCATCAATTCGGGTGGATTAGACATTACTACTTTTGTGGAATATGCGCGACTAAGCGGAAAAGTGCCTCGTATTGCCATTGTTTCGGGTTACTGTTTTGCTGGTAATGCTGCTATAGCAGGCTGTTCGGATGTTATTATTGCTACCGAAAACACTTCGCTAGGGATGGGCGGTCCTGCCATGATAGAAGGCGGTGGCTTAGGCAAGTTTCATCCGAAAGAAATCGGGCCAGCAAAGATGCAATATGCCAATGGCGTGATTGATGTTTTAGTGAAAGATGAGGCAGAAGCTGTGGCAGTGGCTAAAAAGTACGTCTCCTATTTTCAGGGCGATATAAAGGATTGGACCTGTGGAAATCAAGAAGATCTGCGGACGGCTGTGCCTGAAAATCGAAAGTTTGCGTATGATATTTTCAAAGTTATCAATAAACTTGCTGATACGGATTCGGTCCTAGAATTGCGGGCTGCTTATGCGAAAAATTTGATTACCGCGTTCATTCGTATAGAAGGCAAAGCGATGGGGCTGATCGGGAATAGTACGCGACATTTAGGTGGTGCTATTGATAGTGCAGCCTCCGATAAAGCAGCGCGTTTCATGCAGCTTTGCGATGCTTTTGGTATTCCTATTTTATCGCTTTGTGACGCGCCGGGCTTCATGGTCGGGCCAGATTGTGAACAGACTGCTATGGTGCGCCATTCCTCGCGGATGTTTCTAGTAGGAGCTTCTTTGACCGTGCCTATGCTGACGGTAGTACTACGCAAAGCCTACGGACTAGGCGCAATGGCAATGGCTGGTGGCAGTCTACATGAATCCTTCTTCACGGTGGCTTGGCAAACAGGCGAATTCGGTGGCATGGGCTTGGAAGGTGCCGTGAAATTAGGCTTCCGAAAAGAGCTAGAAGCAACCAACAGTCCTGAAGAGAAACAAGCCCTCTACGAACAACTGGTAGCGATGGCTTATGAGCGCGGAAAAGCCATTCGAGCGGCTTCCTATTTAGAGTTTGATGAAGTAATAGACCCTAAAGATACTCGAAAATGGATAACGACTGCTTTGCAAAGTATCCCTAAAAAACGAGGACAGCGGGTAGTGGATGCTTGGTAGAAAAGGTATAAATTTGATTCGTAGACGAATAGTGTATCCTATTTAGTCAATTTAACACAAGTTAAATTTTTCAATTTATGCGCGCTGCCTCTTATTTATTCGTTAAAGAAGTATTGTTCACGAAATAAAAAGACAATGAGACAACTCACACTATCGCTATTGGTCATACTATTGGCAGTAGGGAACACCTTCGCTCAAAAACACCTCTTCGGAATGCAAGTCACCAAATGGGGCATTTCGGCAGGTATGGAACAAGATATGCTCTCTGAAATAAGTCACGAATACCTCCTTAGTACAGCAAAAGGAGCACCAGATATTAGTGCATTTTCTGATGGTACACTTGATTTTTATACTGGTACTTGCGAAAATCCGCATGTGCGCTTCGATTTGGTTTTAGCACCTACTTTCATGCGAAATGCAGAATTGCAACTATCCGCACTTGGTATTTTTAATAGAGTAGATGGTGCTACGTATTATCAATTGGATGAATCTGGCAATTCAAATTTTCTTTCTTTTTATGGCTATGGACATGAACTAGCAATAGAGAGTGCTTTGATGAAAACGGCTAAGCTTGGCCCGCTTCGCTTCTATGGTGGTGCAGGTGGTAATTTGGGCTATTCCTTCGGAAATCATATCAATGTACATGGCTCGACTACTGCAACTGTGGAAGATATTAGCATAAGAAGTTCAGGCTTCACTACGGCTATGCAAAACCTCAATGAATGGACACAAGAAGAATCAGTATTAGATGCATACTATGATGGTAAAGCTGGTTTTCATCAGCGCATCTTCCTGAAAGCAGGTTTTGGCATTAGTTTTTTCAAGCGCGTAGAATTGGGTATGGATATACGGAAAGGATTAGGCTTGCGCGAATTCGTAGGAGCAAGTGTAAAAGGCACGGACTATACCTCTGTAGCCTTCACTTTGAAGTATCTATTGAAATCTTCAAGTTGTTGTACACCAACGCCTGCTTGCTGTAAGAAAGACTAAGGAATGATAAATTAATAAATGTTCATTCTTGAGATAAGGGAATTTTGTGGTATTTATTTCGGTAATTTTAAAGCATCTTTTTCCGAAATAAATACCACAAAATACTTAAGGCGATGTATAAGAATAAATTGTCTAATTATCATAACGGTCTACATCTCGCTCCTCACCACCTATTCCTATCTCTCTATCTCCGTTATTTTTAAATTGTACTTTTAGTCGATAATTACTCCCCAAAGAAGCGACTAGTGGACCAAGCATTGTATTCATTAATTGTCCTGCTTCCTGCTTTGCATTATCAAAGACATCGCTTTTGCGGGCATCGTTCATAAAGGCATCTGCCAGAAGTTTCATATCTTTATTGAGGTCGTCTGGGTTCAATTTACTCAACCAACCCACGCTCAATTTATCGTAACGCGGATAGACTTCATTCGATAAGATTTGTGGTTCTGGCAAGGTCACAACTACAAATCGACTCTGCTTATCCACCGCGAGATCAAACATTTTATTCAAGTCAAAACCTACCTTTATATAACTCACCGCAGAGACCTCTATTGCTGTTTCCGAAACCGAAAAACCCCATATTTTAGTCTGCAAATTCCTTGAAATTGCTTTGGTATCTTTAATCTCTCGTGTGGCGAGTTCCGCAATAGAGTTTTCCACCCGCTGATGAATAAGTCCTTTCGAGCGCGAAAAATCTTCTATTGCAGCCATTTCCTGCATCCGTTTTATCGTAGGACGTAAGCCTTCCGTCATAGCGACACCGCAGGGAGTTTCCACATTCGCACCTTTCCCTGCCATGCGCCCACCTTGTGTATCTAGTACGGCATAGAGCACGGCATTCAACATAAAGCAGGTATATTTGGAAGAGACCTCATTCATAGCTTCCACTGCATCGGTTATCTCAGTGCCATACCACGATTTATAGCCTCGTGCCGTAGAATCTTGTAAGGTAATGAAATCCCGATAATACATATCCTGTATGCTCGGATGCTGCTTTTCATATTCCAATCGAGCAGCCATTCGTAAGCTATCAGCAAGCCCCATTCGCTCCGTAGTATGATCGACAAGCGACATATTAAAGGCATACACCAAATCATTAAATTCTCGCTGATATCGCTCTGGGTAAGTCAGAATAGCCATTGCATTTTCCAGGTCAATTTCGCCTTTGAAATCGACCGGTTTATAATTCAATTGGAACTCCTCTGGAATATTGGTGTATTTCGCCTTCTTTTTCCCAAAACCCAAATCGAAACCGCCACCACCAAAGAGACGCATCAGCATCAGCATGCCTATTACGAAGATGGAAATAAAAAGAATAAATTTTATAAAACTCTGCGCTGGAGAGCCTACTAGCTTTCGAGCTGTTGATTTTTTTTCCGCCATTATGTTCATTTTTCTATGGGTAAAAATAGTATAAGTCGGTGAATATAAATAATCAACACTTTTGACCGGGGCTATTTTTTCGTTATTGAAGCAAACTTTAACGCTGAGTGACAGAAAAAGAGACCGTCATTAAAAATGTAGATTAAAGACACCTGCTTAGAATAAGTTTGGTCACACCGTATAGACCGCGAAATATAAAAAGTGACTTCACCATACCCACTCCAATAGCGCGAACTTTCAGGCTTATACGCCAACACAACATCTTCACTAGGAATACCATGTTTCACCAATTCTTCACTCACTACAGTGTCGGTAATATCACGTTGAATTCAGATTTTTCCTTCTATGATTTCAAAATGGAATTGCACAGTATAAAATCGCTTATGCTCCCGAAATCCATGCACGATAGATTGATAGTGATGACGCACCGAATCTATCAGCGCAGAAGTAGTGAATCCATCATCGGCAGCTTCGTATTTTTTTTCTATTTCTAGGACGAAATCGGAGAGGATGTTGCTGTAGGTTGCTGTTTTTGTCATTGTATTAAGCTACTGCATACTCTGAATGTTCTCGCATAGAGGTGGGTAAAAAACCAATTACAAGATGTTCCTTGGGTATGCCAGCAAATTTTTCGAGTTCAATATCTAATCAGCAATTTCTCATGTAGAGTGTATACGTAGTAGTTATTCGATTTTCGGAACAAAAGCGAGCTCAATTTTCAGAAAAAGTTGTTCAAAAGAATGGACAAGATGTGAAAAATAAATGGCTCTCATTTTCTCCCAGAGTCTAGTTTTTGCTTTAACAAGAGTAGCCACTTTTTGAAATTGTTTATCCATACTTTGCACCATTTGGTCAATCAAAAATGCAAGGAGCATCAAAAGAGCAAGGACATAAGATAAATGATTATACCCATGTCCATAGTTATGTTCAAAATGATACCCCTGATTTTTAAGCGTGTTGAATTGTTCATTTTCAATTTTCCACCTCGCTCTTCCTGCTCTCATAATATCCCAAACTCTGCTTGTTCTCAAGTACAGAGAAGTAATCCAAGAGAATACTTTGATTTTCCCATTGGGCAGTTGCTCTTCATAATACAGAAAATTCACACGTACTCCAGCCGATTCATTTAGCGGAACATTATTCATCCAGTAAAAAGAGTGCTTGACCTCCCCCTTGTTGGTCTGTTCTTCAATGACCTGTGTTTTGACTTGTCCCCTTTTCTTTCTGGCTTCAAAATGCTTGAATAAAGCGGAATGAGAACCAGGTTTCACATTTAAAACAAAATCCCATCCATTCGATTGTATCTGTTTGATGTGTGGTCCATTCGCATAAAGTGCATCTTCAACTATTATGAAAGGCTGCCCTTCATAATCCTTATATAGTTGAGTTTGTAGCCGTTTAGACGCATTTAATTCACAGTCGTTTTTGCTGTTCCCGTCTTGTTTCTCAATCGCCTGCCCGCCTAAACTGAACACTTCTTTTTGGTCGGGATGAATCAAGGTCGCTCCTAGCATCGAATGATGATAAGATACCGTTCCATCTCTGTGGTGACGGGTGCAACAGTGTTTACAGCTTACACATTTGGATTCAAAATAGTGTACACCATCTATACTCACTAGCATATATTTTTTTAGGAAGCGATAATCCCTCAACTTCCCGATAGAATCTAATTGTTCAAAGCGTTTAGGAAATAGCGATTGTAAATCTGATGGATTCACATCGTCTAATATCCGACGAAATTGGGCATCCGAACTTATCCGCTCTATTCCATAAAGCAACGATAAATTTTGACGCTCTGTCTCACTTTGTTCTTCAAAACTTAGTAAAGAAGAATACTTTAAGTGAAACATCGCATAGCCACTCATCAATATATCCCGTAATTTATATACTACATTTGGCGCTCGATGATCAACTATTTGACCAAAGTCTAAGCCTAATTCTTTAACCAACTTATCGTAGTTGATTTCAGACTGCTTTTGTGAATAACTCTTTCGCATTTCACAAAGTTCGCTCTTTTTTACCGTTTCTAACGTGTATTCTTTACATGAGAAATTGCTGATATCTAATAAGATTTCGGTGTAGTTTTGTTGTACCCAAATATTGCCCGTTTCAGGATGAATTTCTAAATGGAACAACACATGATAACGAAACTTACCTTTGTACCATCCCACATTCATCAATAAAAAACGGTTATTGACCATATCAGTAACCGCTTGATAGGTCTTACTGCTTCCTAATGAATTATTGTACTCCTCCGCCAATTGCGTGACATAATTCGCCAGCACTTTTTGGTATCGTTTAATTTTCAATTGCATGTTATCCATTGTTCTATATTTTCCGCCTCAATATTGTAGATACCATCGTATTTCAAAAATACGGACTTTTGTGTTCCGATGCAATATATCGCTCGTTTTCCTAAAACTGCTGGTCGTCATCGCGCAGTAGTGTATTTTCGGAAGACTCCAAGCACCTTGTTTTTCCGAACACAAACCCTTAACTTGCATAAAAAGTAGATATGAAATTGGCAAAGCCACAAATTAACAGCATCAAAACCTATTTCAAAAAGCAACCTGTTTTGAAAGCCTATTTGTTTGGTTCGCAAGCAAGGGGAGAAGCTACGCCTCAAAGTGATGTAGATATTTTGGTGGAGTTGGATTACTCACAACACATTGGCTTGCGCTTTGTACGGATGCAATTGGAACTCGAAGAACTGCTAGGCAAAAGCGTAGATTTGGTTTCTACGAAAGGCGTTTCTAAGTATATTTTATCAAAAATAGAGACCGAAAAACAGTTGATTTATGCCCGATAGACTTGGCGATAATCTCCGTAAAACGTTACAATCAGGAAACTTGGTAAATAACCAAATTAAATTTTCATATCTATAACTCTAGAAAACATGCAATTCCAACACATTAAGACAGCCTGTTTTCTAGTTAAAAAACATTCATTATTATGCGATTGCTTTACTGTCTACTTTTCTTTATGTCAGGCTACTTAAATAGTTTACAAGCACAATGTAACCATCCTAATGACTATACAGCTTTACGCGCACTCTATCTCAGCACCGATGGTGATAATTGGATAGATAATACAAACTGGCCCGATGCAGCGACTTTTGTAGCCAATCCCACACCACCCATAGGAACGGATATGAACACTTGGTATGGAATAAGTTGTAGCGCGAATAGAATAACTCAACTTTTCTTGGCAACTAATCAGTTAAACGGTACTATACCAAGTGAAATTGGTAATTTATCGCTATTAGAAATATTCTTCCTTGCAGAAAATCAACTTTATGGTTCTATTCCTATTGAAGTTGGTCTACTTTCTAATCTAATACAATTCATTGCCTTTGATAATACTTTGAGTGGTCCATTACCCAAAGAATTTGGAGACTTAGACAATCTCGTTGGACTTCAACTTTGGACTAATCAAATAACGGGGCACATTCCTCCAGAATTGGGAGATGCAGCGAGCTTGAAAGATATTAATTTGAGCAGCAATTTATTACAAGGTTGTATTCCAGAAGAATTATTTAATCCTCCTAGTATAAGGTATGTAAGCTTAG
>CALGLY010000491.1 GCA_937959095.1 uncultured Saprospiraceae bacterium | reverse complement strand
TATTCTAGAAAAATAACTCTCTTGAAAATCTGTTTGTCGTTCTATATCATAGTAAGCTGGCGATTCATCTTCATTGGCATAGTATACTCGAAGATTGTACGCACGTTCGTCGCCATTATTTACCACTGTAACGGTATAGCTAACGGTATTATCTTCATGGATAATGCCATCGCTAAGCGTACTAAGCTCTATATCGGTGCTGTATTTTTTACAAAATAAATCTACCTCAAAAGGACTACCTGGGCTTTCTGTTTCCAATTCAATAAAATCATCTATATCAAAAGCTAAGTAGTTTTCTTGGATGAAATAATCGTAAGTAAAATCACCTGGCCACTCTCGATATTTATAAGGAAAACCTGCTTCAAGTGTAAGGCTTTCTCCTGCTGCAATTGGTGGTACTTCTACGCTTCCATATTCATTAGCAAAAATCATTCTTGCACTATTCTTACGAAATAGTCCCAAGGGAGTTGGTTCAGAAGTAATGTCGCCAATATTTCGGAGCGTAATAGAAAAAGTTAGGTCTTCATTATATTTTGGAAATTGCTCTGGACAAGAAGCCTCTATTATTTCTAAAATTGCTTCGCTTTCCATTGTAATGTCAGGAAATGCTGCTTCATCATCCTCCTGCGGCACGGTATCATCCACAGCATTATTCGGTGTAGAATCTACATCCGTTTGGTCGGCAGCTATTACTTCTGCGAATAGGCTTAGGTCAGTTGTTTTACTAAATAGTTGTAGCTCTACACTAGCACTCTCTCCTGCTGGGATGGTAATATCACGCCAGAGGGTATTAATCCCATCGTAGCTACCTGTAGAGACCATAAGTCGCGAGCCACCTACTATTGTCACATAATCATTGTTGTAGAAACGTGGTAATTGAACAATCACATTGGTAGCTGCCTGTGTGCCTTTATTTTCTAGTAGAAAGGTAAATGTGCCGCTTTCCCATTGCTTAATGTCAGGATTGTCGGTACTGATAGAGAGTTCTAGATCTATGTTTTGTGCTTGAAGCGTTGTCATGGACATGCAAGCAAAACAACATAGAAAAAGTAATTTTTGTAAATTCAATCGGTACATATTTATTTGCTTTATTTTGAAATAGGGTGATTTCTATTACGGATTTAATTTTCTGCAAGCTTAAGGTTATTTCTTAGCTAGATAGCTGAAAACCAACGTCGTTTGGTTCAGCATTATAATTCTGAACTAAAATTTAGCTTTTATTTTGATGCGCTTTCTTGAATTGAGCCGGTGTAGTGCCTGTTTCCTTTTTGAAAGCGGTGTAGAAGGATGATTTTGCTTTGTAGCCACAGTCATAGCCGATGGCTTCTAACGTAAATTGTTCATTCTCTAAAATCATTGTTCTTGCCTTCTTGATGCGATATTGATGCACTACTTGAGAAAAATTCTTACTCATTTTCTCATTAATCACTTGCGAGAGTAGATGTGGAGAGATCTTCATTTGTTGAGCAACAAGTTGTAAATTCAGTTTAGGATTACAGTAAATTTCTTCTTCCTCAAATAGCTTATTTAAATCCTGAATGATGGTTTGACTTTTTGTTTCTTCTATCACTTTGCCGCCATATTTGGGTTTCACGCTGGCTAGTACTTCTTTTCGATTACTGGTTTTAGTGAAGAGTAAAAAAATGAGTAAATACAATAGGAAGGTGAAGGATACCGCCCCCAACATATAGGAAGTGAGTCCTGCAAAAACATAAGCCGCCCAAATGATTATATTGCCTACGTAAATGCTTAGAATCCATGTTTTTTGATTCATCCAACCTGCTTGGGTTGCTTCTATTTCTGGTAGAAACCTTCGAAGGAGAAACGCTGCTGCTAGGAGATAGCAAAACCATTGTGTGTAAATAGAATGCAGGAAATAATCGCACCAGAGCGAGTTATATTCAAAAAAGGGGTAACGCACACCAATGAATGTGATGATTCCTAGCATCAAGAAAATATGTATTTTCCAGTCGAAGAAAGCTGTTTTTTGTTTGAATAAATAACAGATGTAGATATAAAGAAATGGTCCAATCAAAAAGCAGGCAGAAAGCCCAATTTGAAGATATAAATCCAAGTAGGCAACATCATCAAAAAAATAAAAAATGACAGATTTGCCTATCCGAATACTCAATACGGCAAGTAAACACCCCAGAAAAAAATGATGCTTTTCTCTAGGTTTCAAAATGAATAGAAAATAGATAGATAGCAGTACGCCATTCAATACGCCGATGCTACTTAGTAAAAATAGTAATAGTTGATTGCCTTCCAATGTCTTTACTTAATTTGGGTTCTACTTGAAAATATCATGTAAAACCATACAGAGTCTTTTATTTTTTTCGTGAAAAGATGCCATTCAGTTAGGTAACTCACAAGAACAAAAAAATATTTATTGCATTATCATTTTCATAACGCATTTGGCAAAAAAAGTAACAAGCCTATTCTTAAAAAAAGAAGCCCAAAGTAGTGCGACTGCATTACTTTGGGCTTCCCAGTATTGTTTCACTACTTATATCTAAGCTATTCCACTTTCACAAATCGAAGCGGATACGATTGACCTTTATTAACAATTACTCTCAAGTAGTACGTTCCATTCAATAAATGCTTAATTGGAACAGCATTATCATAAAGCTGCCCTGTTTTGATGCGTCTTCCATAGATATCGTAAATCGTGTAGGATGTCTCCTCCATATCAAGCCCTCGTACATAAATGGACTCGGAGGCTGGATTTGGGACGATGGAAATAGACTGTTTTGGCTGCGATGGAGGTGGTGCAAAACGATTGCCATTTATAATGCGAATAGTCTGGACTTGGGTGTTATTGGTTTCATCGTTTTCGGCTATTTGTTCGCTTGCATCTATAGTAGCAATCAAGAATTGAGTACCCAATGCAATGTTTGCAGGAATATCGACTGCCGCTGTAGAAGGATATACATCAATACCAAAATTTCCAGTTACAATAGTACCTACTACTACATCATCTTCGCTTAATTCTTCATCTTCGGAAATCACGAAACTAACCTCAAAATCACCTTGCACACTAGCC
>CALGLY010000490.1 GCA_937959095.1 uncultured Saprospiraceae bacterium | reverse complement strand
CAAAGAAGGTTTCCCAATTCAGAAAACAGGTGGTGTGGAAGGACTTATCTCTATTGTCGATTTGGATGGTGATGGCGAAGCAGAATTGCTTTTTGGGTCAAATTTATTCGATTCGGATACAGGTACCAGTTTTTTGCATGCCTACGAAATGGATGGCAGCGGTGAACTCTCCGAATTTCCTATTCGTCCAAGAGGTTGGACGTTCCTGAATGGCGCAAGCATAGGCGATGTAGATGGCGATGAAAAACTAGATATTGTCGTCCTTAGTTATACTCAAAATTTTGGCGCAGCCACCGATTCCGTCTATATCAATGCCTACCCGACTAATATTCCTTACCAGTCAGAACGCATTTGGTGGGGAACATACAAAGGAAGCAATACCCGCGAAGGTGTGCTGAACGCGCCCTTGCCTAGTGCTACACAGACTTGGCAACAAGAGGCTCAAATCACACTTGCGCCCAATCCTACAACTACTGAAGTCAGTCTTTCGATAAACTTAAAAGAAGCAATAGCCGTAGAAATAGAAATTATGAATACGCTAGGGCAACGCATAAAAACGCTCTCTCTTCCGAAAGCACGCCAACAAAATGTAGGACTACCAAGCGAGCAATTGGAAAGTGGTTTATATTTTGTAGTTATTCGGGCTGGTGAAACGATTTTGGGGACTAAGCGTTTGGTAGTAAATAGATAATGTTGAATTACACACTTCACAACAACACTCAAATTTTTACTTATGAAAACGAAGATCAAAACAATCGTCCTGTTTTTTGCAGCCGTACTCACGGTTTCCTGCGCTACGCAGACGAATGAAGAACAACAAGTACAAGAAGCGGCAGAAACAAATGAAACGAACGAAGTAACAACAATTTCGGGGACAGTGCGCGCTATTGAAAATGGCAAAGATGGCTATACTGCAAGCGTAGAAACTGCGAATGGCGAAACCTACAATGCGGTCATCAGTATTGTGAATCTTGGTGGCCCAGAAAATTTTAGTCGCTTGAAAATTGGAGATAAAGTGCGCTTGCAAGGGCTTGCTTTTGTAGTGAATGAAACAAAACAATTAGTCGTCGATAAAATCATCAGCGTAGAGACGACTCGCACGGGATTATTGATTTCGGAAGATGCCTTTCGAGGTATTCGAGTAGGCGATGATATTGCTCAACATAGCGACTATATCCAAAAACAACAGCTTCGGACAGGCGAAGGGGAATTTGAAATTTATCGCATCAAAGATTTCAATAATAATCCAGCAGGTTTCTTTTATCCTGATTCAAAGGATGAAAACAAAGTAGGCAGCATCACCGTAGAAAGTCCAAAAGCAGCTACGGCAGAAGGTATCCGTGTAGGAAGTACGTTCGGCGAATTGCTGAAAAAACTCCCTGAACTAGAAGTGCATGGCTCGGAAATAGAAAGTAGAACGCACGCGATGTTCAAAAATCTATCCTATCGCTTGAATATTGCAAACGTTGAATATGATGTAGCGGTAGAGAAAATACCTGCTTCTACTGAAATTACACAAATCATTATTGGGCGATAACTATTCAGAACAGAGAACAGAGACTTACTTGAAATCGTTTTTTGATTAATCCAATCTCTGTTCTCTCAACGAAATGGTCTTTGCTCTCTCTTCTACAAAAAGCAACCATTTTGATTCCATCCTAAAAATTACGACATTTGGACGGAGCAATATTATAAAAACACTATGCCAGAGCAACTGGAACTAAAAGGACTGGAAGAACAGCTAAAATTGCTGATAGAGAAACTCAATTTTCTGCGCGAACGCCTGATTATTGAAACGGATGCTAGTGTGCAGTTCAAACTGGAGCATGAAATTAGTGAATTAGAACAACGCCAAATAGCACTAAAACGCCAACTTACGCTACAAGTAGGCATCGCAACACCGAGTGATGATGGTGTACTGAAAGCCCTTATTCGGGACTTGCAGATGGAGCGCGACAAAATAGGTGTACTCTATATGGTCAATTGCGATCGCCAAGAATTAGTCGATTTATTTTGGGATCAATTTGATAAAAAAGAAGGCTTACCCACGCAATTTTACTTCATTCCAGCTTCGCCAAGTCAAATGCCACCTAGCTTTGCCGAGCGCATGATTTGGGAAGTGCTACTAGAAGAATTGGATGAAGAAATGGATGCCATGAATATCGAATTGGCAGCCGATGGCTTACGCTTGAAGACAGCCCGTTTCGATGTCAAAAATAGCTTGGAGCGTACTCAAAAAATATTCAAAAAATACTTCTGCAAACGTTTCGATGAGCCCGATTTTGATAAACTCATCACACATGTCCTACCGCAACGTGGCTACCAATATGTTGCTACAGTTCTACGAGTAGAACTAAGCGAATGGAAGGACTTCATCCCTGAATTTTTGCAATGGCTGATTGATACCTTTGATGCCGCCTCCACGGAAGATGGAACCAGCTATTTGTTCTTTATGATTGTGAATATGAAGGGCTTTGTGGATGTACCAATCAATGAAGAGCAGGAAGCTATTTTAGCGAGTATTCGGGGAATAATAGATAAAAATCCTACAAATTGCACCAAACTAAGAGGCTTTTCGCCCGTACCTAGCGAAGATCTAGAACATTGGTTTCGGGATGTGGGCGAACAGAATCCAGAGAAAATAAATAAAGTAATTCAGACACTTATAGGCGGACTCTCGCCTGAAAAACAAAGCCAATTCGAGCAAAAAGAACAACTTGATATGGCAGATATTGAATTGTTGCAAAAACTCGTTTATGAAGTAGCGAATGAATAAGTTGCTTGTGTGATATCAAGTACAGAGTATCAGGTATATATTTCCGCCTAATACCTTGTACCTTGTACCTTGTACCTTGTACCTTGTACCTTGTACCTTGTACCTTGTACCTAATACTAAGTAATGAAAAAACTAATTAACTAAACAGTTATGCTTGTCTTTTTGTCTTGTAATTTCGTTAAAAATACT
>CALGLY010000489.1 GCA_937959095.1 uncultured Saprospiraceae bacterium | reverse complement strand
GGCTATTAGCCCTTGGCTGCTTAAAGTGACAAGGTCATAAGGTTATTTTCTTACACTCCTTGTAAAACAACGAGCGTGATAAAACTAAATATCTGATTTATAAACACTTGTAGCTAAAAGCCAAAAGCTAACTGCCAATGGTTAAAGTCGAGCTTAGTGAGTCGTTTAATAAGCAATCAAAAACAACACACTATGAAAAAATCAATTTTCCTCTTTATCCTTGGTTTATTTATTTTCCAAATTCAAGCCGAAGCACAAGATTCTAGAAATGTAATTCATGCCGACTTAAGTACTATTCTACTAGGCGGAGCAATCAATCGTAAACTACGAACGCCTCTTCTATAAAGCAGAAGAAGATCGCTTTATCAAAACCTTAGCTGCACGAGTTGGTGGTGGCGTTTGGGGCTTTTGGAGTAGTGGTGGCGTAAATGCATTTACAGGCATTTCAGCAAGAACTAATAAAATGAATGCTCACCTGGAATTGGTACTTGGCATAGGCTATTTACATAATGGCAGTCCAGAGCTTACTTTGGAAAGCATTGCTGTTTCCCCCGTTATTTCAGCTGGCTACCGAAACGAAAAGAAAAATGGATATGTTTTTCGTGCAGGAATTGGCTATCCTGAAGGCGTTTATGCAGGGATAGGCCTTGGTTTTTAGGTAAGCAGGATTTTCGTGAAAAATTCCAAACAAGCTCTTTGAAAAGTGGCTTATGTCATTGATAAGACACCCACTATGTCAAATTGCAATCAATTTCTATTCAAAACGAGGCACTGAAACGAACTTTTTAGAAAGGAATTCGTTACTTTTGTACTCTAATTAAGTAATTAGATTCAATCTAAATAAACTATTCTATTCAAATATAGATAATGGGAAGAAGAATTTATCTTGACAATAATGCAACAACACCTTGCGACCCGCGCGTGGTGGATGCGATGGTGCCTTGGTTCTACAAGCACCCAGGAAATGCTGCTAGTCGAAACCACCCGTTTGGTTGGGAAGCAGAAGAAGCGGTAGATTATGCGAGAGAACAAATCGCAAACTTATTGGAAGTAGATTCAAAAGAAATCATCTTCACATCAGGGGCGACAGAATCGGATAACTTGGCGTTGAAAGGCGTATACGAAATGTATGCACGCAAAGGCAACCATATTATCACGGTGAAGACCGAGCATAAAGCGGTACTCGATGCGTGTGCTAAGATAGAGAAGCTAGGCGGCCAAGTAACGTACTTGGATGTGAAAGAAGATGGTTTGATAGACCTCGGTGAGTTAGAAGCTGCCATCACGGATAAGACCATTTTGGTATCGGTGATGTGGGCAAATAACGAAACAGGTGTTATCCAGCCAATGAAAGCGATTGGTGAAATCTGCGAAAAGCATGGTGTCTTATTCTTTAGTGATGCGACACAAGCTGTAGGTAAAATACCAACCCTTCCAAAAGAAACAGGCATTCACTTAATGGCATTCACAGGACACAAAATGTACGGGCCGAAGGGCGTAGGTGCATTATTTGTGAACCGAAAGAAGCCACGTGTGAAAGTAACTGCACAAATGGACGGCGGCGGACACGAGCGCGGAATGCGTTCAGGTACGCTGAATGTTCCAGGTATTGTAGGCTTCGGGAAAGCAGCAGAAATCGCAAAGGCAGAAATGGCCCAAGATGCTGCTCGCCTAAGTGTATTGCGCGATAAACTACAAGCAGCACTAGCGTCACAGCTAGAGGAAGTCTATATAAATGGAAATGAAGAGCACCGCATGCCACATGTAGCGAATATTTCATTCAAGCACGTGGAAGGAGAAGGACTGATGATGATGTTTAACCAAGAGATTGCAGTATCATCGGGTTCAGCTTGTACTTCGGCTTCTTTAGAACCTTCTTATGTGTTAGTAGCACTTGGTTTAGGTGATGATTTAGCGCACTCTTCTATTCGTTTCAGTCTCGGACGCTTCACTACCGAAGAAGAAATTGACTACACCGTAGAGCAATTGAAGACGGGTGTGAATCACATGCGTGACCTTAGCCCAATATGGGAGATGTATAAAGAAGGTGTAGACTTGGACAAAGTAGTCTGGGCAGAACACTAATTTTGAATTTTTTAAACGATATAAAATCTATAAGAAAGTTTCTTTTTTATATGTTTTATATGTTTCAATAAATAGAAAGCATGGCTTATTCAGATAAATTAATGGATCACTTTAAGCATCCAAAGAATGTAGGTACTTTACCAAAGAATAGCAAGCAAGTAGGGACAGGCTTAGTAGGAGCACCTGAATGTGGTGATGTGATGCGTCTACAGATTCAAGTAGATGAAGCAGGCGTGATAGAAGATGCGAAGTTCAAGACTTTTGGCTGTGGTTCTGCAATTGCTTCTTCTTCTTTAGCTACCGAGTGGCTAAAAGGAAAGTCGCTAGATGATGCAATGGCTATTGATAATATGGCAATCGTGGAGGAGTTGGCATTGCCACCTGTAAAGATTCACTGTTCTGTATTAGCAGAAGATGCGATCAAAGCAGCCATTAAGGATTACAAAGCAAAGAATGCAATTCCAGCATAATTAGTATTAATTGAAAATTGAGAATGTAAAATTGAGAATTAAACTCACTTTACATTTTCAATTTTCAATTTTCAATTCAAAGAATATGTTGTTTGTAGCAGATAGTGCGAAAGAGCAAATTACTTCCATTCGCACTCAAAATAGTATGGATACAGATTACTTCGTGCGCGTAAGTGTGACGAGTGGTGGTTGTTCGGGCTTATCCTACAACATGGATTTCGATAATGAAATGCAGCCCAACGACCAGATCTTCGAGGATAATGAGGTGAAAGTAGTGACAGATTTAAAGAGCTTTCTTTATCTCTGCAACTCTACCTTGGAGTTTTCGGGTGGTTTGGAAGGCAAAGGTTTTTTCTTCCAGAATCCCAACGCCGAGCGCGAGTGTGGTTGTGGAGAGAGTTTTGCCGTGTAGTAAAATTAGCAGGCATCTTGAGCGTGCTTGCTAATTATAATTTACCCAATTGCTCCAAAAACCATCGCTTCTCTATCAAGGGATTGGCCGCCATAATTTCTTGCCGCAGTTTTTCTTTTTTTGCTTTATCATAGGGATTTACACGTAGAAGTTTCTTTGTATACTTAATAAGGTTGTTATAAAGGAGCTTGTAGTTATTTGTGAGGTCTTTTTTTCGTTTCACAAATACAGTAGCACTATCAATTAGCGACTCTAAAGCTGAAATTTCTTTTAACTCATAATACATTTTTATAAGCATCGCTTTACCATTCAAGTTGATAAGGGTATCCTTAAAGTCGTATTGTGTGAGTAAGCGCATAGCAGTATCATAATCTTTTTTATTGTAGAGAATCATACTTTTGCTCAAATTCACATAATCATCTCGATAACGGGCATCTAGATAATATTGATATTGCTCTGTAAAGTTTTCTAACCAATCAAATTCTTTCAAGTAAGAACCTGCGGTCACGATATTCCGAAATAGGAATCGGTCGATAATACCATCTACAATGAATATTTTTCGTTCAATGCCTTCCTTATAAAGCTGAAACATTTCAGGAATAAACTCTCTTTTTCCTTTATTGATTTGTCGAATACAATAATTAACTGCCATTAAATAAATATCAGTTGCTTCTGCATTAGAAAAAAGATGGGCATATTCGGCAGCGAGTTTTTTTACTTTCTCAAAGGATTCTTCATCGGCTTCTGCTTCCGAGATTTTATAAATATAGAAGTAGATAGAAATGGCAGGGATTTCTAAAAGATTATTTTCTACTACATAATCTAATATCCTTGATAAAATTCCAATCTCGTATTCTATCTTATACACTTTTTGGTGGGCTATCATCATGCAAGCCTGTTTTAGCTTACTAGTAATAAAGGTTCTATCGAGGGTATCCGATATTTCTTGCAGGTTCATGCTTGCACTACGCTGTTGGCTTTCTTCTAGATATTCGTATTTTTCACGAAGAATAGCTAATTCTTTCTGAAAAAATGCTTCATCTCGATGTGGCAAACTCTGATGTACTTTTTGCGCGCCTTTTAAGGTTTTATGATATAGAGTATCTAAGCTTCGTTTTCGATAGAGCTGTGCTAAGGTGATTTTCGATTGAATGGTATCCTTACTAAAAGCTTCGTAGGATAGAAAATCTTCTATTACTTTCAGCAAGAAGTGCATCGTCTGTCGCATACGGGCATCATCGAAAGGAGCTTTAGAAAATATACTTCGATATACGCGTTCTTTAAGTAGGGCTTCTTCTTCCTGCAAATGCTCACAGAGATAATTAAATAAAAGAATACAGTCTTCTCGCTGATTGTGATAGGGAGAGCCTAGCCACTTACGGCAATCTCTAATTTCTTTCTTCGAAAAAGTCTTCAATATATTGATAAGCTGGCTTTTTTGCATATTTCTAAGTGCTGAAGCACGTCTTTTACTGATGAAATCATTGATATATCATAAAAGTATTATCTAAAAAGTACCCATTTTCAGTTAGATTTTAATGGTACAACTTCTTTTTTAGCTTTTTTTTCGATTAAAAGGATAGTAAATAAAAATAATGTGTTCAACAAAATAAAAAATAATTTTTAATGTAAAATATTGTATTTCAATATTTTAAACTGTAAAACATCTCATGCTATGTACGTAAAAACGAACAACTTGTTCAACAAATTTGAATTTTTGTCTTTTTTTTCCCTTCATTTTCACTCCATATTTGTGTTGTCAAAAGGAAATAACGTTTGTAGAAACAAATTAAGATTTAAAAAGAGAACGAATACTAGCATCAACATGATTAAAAATTTACTTCCATACCACATCCTCATCGTAGCAGCAATAATGATTTGCTTCACTCAATCTGCTCAAGCACAGGGCTGGGAATATACTTTTGGAGGTAATGCAGAAGATTATGGTACTGCGGTATTACAAACTGCAAACGAAGGTTTCGTTCAAGTGGGATATAGTCAATCTTTTGGCGACAATGGCGACTATGACATCTATGTTATTCGCTTAGATGTGGATGGCAAGGAAGTTTGGACAAATTATTATGACGAAGAATTTATAGAGTATGCTTACGCTGCCATCGAAACGGCTGACAATAGCATACTGATAGCAGGAGCAGTACAAGATAGATTCTCTACTTCTTCTGATGCCTACCTGATGAAGATAGGACCAGATGGCGTACTGCAATGGACGAAGAAGTATGGAGGAGAGCGAGAAGATGCTATCTATGATATAATAGAAACACCCGACGGTGGCTACCTGATGGTAGGACGCACCCGAAGCTATAGTAATGAAAGCAATGAAAACACAGATATCTATGTAGTAAAGATTGACGAAAACGGAAACGAACAATGGTCTAAAAGCTATGGATCTAACGACAAAGAAGAAGCACGAGCAGTAGCACGAACAGATGGAGGTTATGTGATAGCAGGTTCTATTAAAACTTCAAGTACGCAGCAAGATGCTTATGTTTTACAAATTGACACCGAAGGAAATATTGACTGGAGTAATGCCTATGGCAGAATTATAAGCTATGAAGACGCAGTAGATATAGAAGTATTATCGAATGGAGACATTGTAGTAGCGGGTACTAAAGATATAAAAGACTTTTACCTCCTACGCCTCGATAGTAACGGAATAGAAATTTGGGAAAATATCTACGGAACAGAACTCGAAGACGTATGTAGTGCAATGGTACTAGATTTGGATGAAAACATCCTAGTGACCGGAGGAACAACTACAGCGACTGGAATTGACATTGACGTATTGATGATAAAGGTAGATGGAGCTGGTAATGAATTGTGGACGAAGCAACTAGGGAAGCCAGGGAAATTGGAAGCACCATACTCTATCGTGCCTACTATGGATGGTGGCTATATACTATCAGGATATCAGTCACTCGACAATTTCGCCTTAGTATTGGAAATGTTTTTAATGAAAACAAATGCTAATGGCGATACTTACACTAACAATATTCAAGGGCAAGTATATTATGACCAAGACAGAAATTGTATACATGATGGTGACGATGTATTACTAGACGAATGGCTAGTAAAAATAGAAGGCGAGGACAAGGTTTTCTATGATGTGACCGATGCGGAAGGAAATTATGCAGTATCAGTAGATACAGGAGCATATCAAATAACGATACTTCCACAAAATGATGACTATTGGATGGCATGCTGGGACGATCAGAATAGAACGTTTCAAATAGCTTACGACACACTAGGCGGCGTAGACTTTCCAATACAAGCAAAAGTAAATTGTCCCTACTTAAAAGTAGATATATCATCAGGGTTATTCCATTGCGATGCCTTGACCTATGAAGTTGCTTATTGCAACCGAGGAACAACAGTGGCCGACGATGCCTACATTATTATTGACTTAGACAACAAACTAGATTATGCAGGTGCAAGTATTCCTTTAACAGCCTCATCAGGCAACTTGTATCGTTTCAATCTCGGAGATCTTGCCATAGGGGAATGTGGTAGCTTCGAGTTAAATACCCCCGCAATTGAAAATTGTGACCAATACGTAACAGGTAATGCGTATCAAGTAGGCGCGAGAATTTATCCTGATTCCCTATGTATCACGCCTAACCCGGATTGGAGTAGAGCAAGCATCATAGCAAAAGGAGAATGCGACGAGGCTGCGAATGAAGTAAAATTCACGATTGAAAATGTGGGTGGTGGAGATATGGAAGATTTGGAACAATTCACGGTTATTCAAGAAGATTTAGTGATGTTCCAAAGCGGTTACCAACTCCCAATAGGGCAAATGAAACAAGCGAACTTTGATGCAGATGGTACGACCTACCGCATTATCGTGAATCAGCCAGATGGACATCCTGGCACCAACTATGAAACAATCGCCGTAGAAGGATGCGGCACGAACAATAATGGAGACTATTCTATAGGAAAAGTAACACAGTTTCCAGAAGCCGATCAAGGAGCAAACGTCGCTAAAGACGTACAAGAGTCGGTAGAAGATACCGACGGAACTATACTTAGAGGCTTTCCCAAAGGCTACGGGGAGGAGCACTTCATTGCAACACAAACCGATTTAACGTACCACATCCAATTTCAGAATACGGGACAGAGAAATGTAAAGCGCGTTGTTATCCGTGATATTCTGTCTCCTTATTTAGATGTGCGTACACTTGTTCCAGGTGCTAGTAGCCATCCATACACTTATGATGTATATGGTGACGGCATCGTGAAATTTACATTTGACAATATTGATTTACCTAGTAGCAGTACGGATGCAAATGGTTCAAAGGGCTTTATTAAGTTCCGAGTAGCTATGCAGCCAAACATATCCAACAACACAGTCATAACAAACAATGCTACCGTTTACATGGGTTATCAGAAGCCGATTACAAGCAATGAAGTGTTCCACACCCTTGGAGGAAATTTAGAAGACTTTGTAAGCATCATGCTCACGGGTACAGAAGATGTACTACAAGAAGGCATGAGCGTACAAGTAGCACCGAATCCTTTTAATGACTTCGCAACAATAGAAGTCACAGGTGCAGACGAAAGCAAATTATTGAACTTTATACTTTACGACGTAACAGGAAAAATCCTTCGTCAAGAGCAGTTTACTAGAAACCGATTTACGATTCACAGAAATTCCCTGGCAGCAGGGATGTACTTCTACCAGATTCAAGTCGATGGGCAATTGCTCAATGCAGGCAAGATGACCGTGAAGTAGCAATTGGATACACTATCCAATTCCATGAACGTATAAAAAAGTACTACAACACGACCTCCACGAAAGCGTGGAGGTCACCTTTGAAAAGATTGATCCAAAAGACCGTAAAATTTAAGTTTAGGTAAAATTCGTTCTTTTTCATGAGATTATAACTTGTTGAGATTCGGACCTTGCCTGTAAAGCAGGCAAGGTACTTTTTTAAAATTTCACAAGTCGGTGGCGAAAAGAAAAAAGAACAAGAAGATGTAGAATAGAGATAGTGTGATATTAGAAATCTCACACCTGCCCGACAAGCGGAGCAGGCGGGTCTCATATCTAAAAATCTCACATCTTAACAACAAGGTGATTGCTAGTGTCTTTATATATATTACCAGGAACCGATTGTGGTAACGGGGGAGCGTGATGACGCTCCCACTTTTTTCCTTCTTTGAGGGAATACTTATATAAAGCACACGATTAAAAATAAACTACTCTTACTATTTTTTTTAGTCTTTTTTTTCTGAAAAAAAAGGACTCATTGGCTGTACTCTATACTCTTTTTATACATAACGTACTCTATATTTTTTTGACTTACGTACTCTTTTTTTCATTAACCGATTCTAGCACGACCCCGAAAAGCCAAAAATTATAAACTCCTCTGTTATTTAACAGAAATAGCAGAGGAGAAAGATATTAATGAGTTCACAAATTAGCACTGGGGTAATAAGGGCCGCAACCACACTGGATGCGGCCTTTTTTTTTGCTCTTCTAGCCAAACATACCCATAAGTCCATCTCCTTTACCTCCTTGTTTCGTATCAATAGTCACAATAGCCGAATGAACTTTGCCCCCAAGTGGTGGATTCATTTTTTTGATACATACTTTCATACTTGAGATTTGTCCAAATTGAGATTTCAAACGCCCTATAATTCGATAGGCGACATTCTCCAGCAATTTGGAAGTCTTTTTCATCTCCTGTTTGCAGATAAAGTAAATCGTTTCATAATTCACCGTCCCTTCTAGTGCATCCGAAGAAGCCCCTTTCGAAAAAATCATACGTACCTCAATATCCACAATGAAAGTCGTTCCAATTTTCGTTTCTTCGTCATAAAAACCATGATAGGCATAAAACTCCATGCCTTCTAGTGCAATCGTTGTCATGTTTTGCTTGTATTTACAGTTTAATGGCTAATTTTGCGCTGCGCTATTATGAGTGATAAGATTTGAGTGATTAGTGATGAGATTTGAATTATGAGTGTCATGTCCTGAAATTCGTTCAACAGCTAGTTTTTTTAACTACCAACCTATTTCAGGGGAATAACACATAAATAAGTAGTGAGACAAAAATAAGATGACAACTAATTGGATTCTATTTTTTCCTGAATCAAGGCGCAAAAATTGGAACTATGCCGTGTATAATGACGATTTTTGCAACAAAGAGTCAGGGAAAAAGAGGATTCAAGAAGTTGTTAGATTATTTTTGTCTCACTACTTAACTCATCACTAATCACTCAAATCTTATCACTCATAATTCAAATCTCTAACAGATAAATTCCTTTTTGATATGGCACACTTAGAAAATGGAGTGGCTACCACAGCACCAAAAGTACAAAATAAGACAGACCTCTACGCAGGACATGATTATTATAACATAGATGAACTCTTGGAGGACGATCACCTCTTGGCGCGCCAAGCCGTGCGCGATTGGGTGAAAGCAGAAGTATCGCCTATCATCGAAGATTATTCTAATCGTGCAGCTTGCCCGACGCACCTCTTCAAAGGACTCGCAGAAATCGGAGCATTCGGGCCAAGCCTACCAATGGAATATGGCGGTGGCGGTATGGATGAAATCGCTTATGGTATCATCATGCAAGAACTAGAGCGTGGTGATTCAGGCATTCGCTCGATGGCATCGGTACAAGGCTCATTGGTGATGTATCCGATTTATAAATTTGGTTCGGAAGAGCAGAAGAAGAAATATCTGCCAAAATTGGGAAGTGGCGAATTCATCGGTTGTTTTGGTCTCACAGAACCTGATCATGGTTCGAACCCAAATGGTATGATTACCAACCTAAAGGACGATGGCGATAGCTACATCCTGAATGGGGCAAAAATGTGGATTACCAATTCTCCGATAGCAGACATCGCAGTGGTGTGGGCAAAAGATGAAGAAGGTAAAATTCGCGGAGTCATCGTAGAGAAAGGTATGAAGGGCTTTACAGCTCCTGAAATACATGGAAAATGGTCGCTTCGTGCTTCCATCACAGGCGAATTGGTATTCGAGGATGTACGCATTCCAAAAGAAAATGTATTGCCAAATATCGCAAGCTTACGTGGGCCGCTTTCTTGTCTTTCTAAAGCACGCTACGGCATCGCTTGGGGAGCAATCGGAGCAGCCTTAGATTGTTACGATTCGGCATTGCGCTATTCGCAGCAGCGGGTTCAGTTCGGTAGACCTATCGGTGGTTTTCAGCTAACCCAGAAGAAACTAGCGGAAATGATTACCGAAATCACCAAGGCACAATTGTTGGTGTGGCGACTAGGTACACTAGCGAACAAAGGCAAAGCATCGCCAGCACAAATCTCGATGGCAAAGCGTAATAGTTGCCAAATCGCACTAAACATAGCGCGCGAAGCACGACAAATACATGGCGGTATGGGAATCACGAATGAATACCCAGTGATGCGTCACATGATGAACTTAGAAACAGTACTGACTTACGAAGGAACACATGATATTCACCTCCTTATCACAGGAATGGACGTGACAGGTTTTAATGCATTTCAGTAGGGTTTTTAATTGAACCTGCCTTTGTCGGCAGACAGGCGCAGAGACCCATGCGGGTAAACTGCGGCGACGCAGAGTTTTTTTATTTAATACACGCGAGATTTTTGAAGGTTTAAAAACTTCAAAAGCCTATCCTTTTTTCTAAAAAAACTCTGCGCCTGTCTGCCGACAAAGGCAGGTTCAATTAAAAATCAATCCTTCATTAACCACCTAACCAATAGCGGAATAAACAATAAATCGCTGAAGAGCGCGCTCATGAGGGTGAGGCTGATGAGTAAACCAATCGTCACGCTCGGTGGATGGATGGAAAAGAGCATTACTAGGAATCCAAAAAAGAGGATGATACTCGTTAGGCAAATCGCTTTGCCCGTCTCCAAGAAGGTGATGTGCAAGGCGGCTTCTATGGTTCGTCCTTTGTTGCGGGCGAGTTTAAATTTACTCAAAAAATGAATTGTATCATCCACTGCTATCCCGAAAATGACCGCGAAGACAATCGCCACGCCTGCTTCCAATTCGATGCCGATATAGCCAATCAATGCACCTGCCAATAGCAAGGGAAGTAGATTCGGAACTAAGGAAATGATAAGCATTCTCCAATCGCGAAATAGCAGCACCATCAAGAAGGAGACAATCACCATTGCACCACCCAAACCTAATAGAAGACTGCGCCGCACATATTCCGCATTTTTATCAATAATCAAACCTGTACCTGTTCGCTGAAAATGGACGAGGCTGGTATCGGTATTCGCCAGCACCCAGGCATCTATGCGGTTGCCGATAGCCGTCACCGTATCCGCACCTATATCGCTGATGCGCGAAGAAATGCGGGCTTTGGTTTTGTCTTCATTTTCGAGTATTCTGTTCGAGAGTTGCGGTAGTCTGTCGGCTAGGCGTTTGTAGCGTTTAAAGTCGCGCTCCGATTCAGGGAATTTATATGCTTCAGGTTTATTGGCGTGGTGCATCTGATGGAGGCTTTTGTAGAGCATCGTATTGGATAGGATACCGCGCACGGCTTCGTAACTCTTGAGGTGTGTTTCCACTTTATCAATCTCTTGCAGCACTTCATATTCATCTACGCGGTGACTGTCTTTAGCGATTACAGCGACTTCCATCGGGCGAAAACTGGTTAGTTTTTCCTGAAAATACTTAAAATCCTCGCTTATTTTCCGATTGGAAGGCATATTATTGATGATGTTGTAGTTGGTTGTAATTTGGGAAATGCCCAAGCCACAAAATAGCAATAACGCCAAGCCGCCTATCCAAATAGCGCGTTCTTTTTTTAGGGTAAATTGATAGAAGCGTTCCATAGCATTGCTCCAAAAAGCTTCGCTGCGTCCCAACTTAATCAACTGATCGGTATGGAAAAGCGAGAGCAAAACCGTGGTGAAACCAATGACCGTGATATAAGCTACAAATACGCCAATGGCTGCATTGATACCAAAATCCCGAATCGGCTGAATACGACTCGACAGCAAGGAGGCAAAGCCAATCGCAGTAGTGGCAGATGTAAGCAAAGTCGCCAAACCAATCTCCTTAATCGTGACGATAATCGCATCATTTTTGGAACTCCCTTTTTTGAGTTCATCAATATATTTGGACATAATATGAATCACATCCGAAGTCCCCACAATAATCATCAGCACGGGATAGAGCGCAGACATGGCGTTCAGTTCTCTACCCGAAAGTCCTAAAAAGCCCATGAAAAGCAGCATCCCCAAGCCGATAGAAACCAGTGCAATGCTAACTCCCCAAAGTCGTCGAAAGAGCCAAAGCATCACCAAACTCACCAAAATAGCCGATATGGATGCAGAAACCATTACTTCGCGCTGCTGCATCGCTACGAGTTCTTTTTGAAAATAAGGTCTTCCCAAAAAATGAAATTCCTCGAAGTCATAGGTCGCCACGAGGCTATCTATTTTGGGCATCAATTCGCGGGATTGGAAGAGATCAATACTTTCGGTGGTCTTCAAAGCGACCACTAAGGCGGTTGCATCTTCATTGATTAGGTTGTAGAGAAGGCGTTCATCTTGCAAGGCGCGGGCTTTGTCGGCTTCATATTTTTCGGGTTCATTGATATGTATCGCAGGAATAGCCGTGATGCCAAAAGGCGTTTTCAGGGGATAAGAAAATTTGGTTAGCGATTGGCTTTCTACCACATAGGGGAGTCGCTTTGCTTGTATACTTAGGTCATGGACTTTCTTCAAGAATTCCTGCTCGAATACGCCTTCCTTTCGGCAAGCGGCAATGAGCATGAAGTTATCATCGGTTTCAAAATCTTTAATAAATTCATTGAAAAATGCAAGGTCGGGGTCATTAGTAGGAAAGAATTGCTCGAAGTCAAAGGCAAACTTCAATTGAAAAAGTGCAAACACACTCACAATAGCGGCAAGAGAAAAAAATGCAATAGAAGCAATCCGAATGCGTCGGCTCATAATTGTTCTTTTTGTTTTTGAACCATATAAGGCACTCAGGACATTTAAGTTTTCTATTTAGGAATCGCAGAGCGATTCTCTTCAAATTTATATGAACTTATATGCCTTATATGGTTCAAATTCAAAAACAAAAAAGAACCTAGAAGGTTGTGGTTTTTATGCTTGTCTTAGGGCTTCTATTTCTGCTACGGTTTTTGGGATGGGATCGCCTAGCACGCGGCTACCTGTTTCTGTAATTAAGACATCATCTTCGATGCGAATACCGCTAAAGGTACGATAGGCATCCAATGCGCTATAATTGATAAAATCGGTAAATTTGCCTTCGCTATTCCAACGGTCAATCAATTCAGGAATGAAATAAATGCCTGGCTCTACCGTGAGTACATAGCCCTCTTCTAAGCGTTTGCCGAGGCGCAAATAGGCAGTCCCGAATTGTGTGCTGCGTCGAATATGCTCATCGTAGCCCACAAAATCTTCGCCGAGATCTTCCATATCATGCACATCCAAACCGATGTGATGCCCCAAACCATGTGGAAAAAAGAGCGCGTGTGCGCCTGCTGCTACAGCTTCATTGGTATCGCCTTTCATCAGCCCGATTCCTTTCAGCCCTTCCACGATGCGTGCGGCGGCTAATATGTGCATATCGCGGTAGGCAATGCCTGCTTTGAGCATTCGGATAACGCTCGTTTCGGCATCGAGTACGATATTATAAATTTCTTTTTGTTGGGTTGTAAATGTTCCATCCACAGGGAAGGTACGGGTGATGTCACCTGCATAGCGCGAAGTCGTTTCCGCGCCTGCATCCACTAGCACCAATTGCCCCGATTGGAGATAATTGTGATGATGATGATTGTGCAGCGTTTGCCCGTTTACCGTCACGATAGGTGGATAGGCTAAATCTCCATTCATTCCTACAGCCGTTCCCTTAGCGATACCTGCCAATTTTGCTTCTTGGATGCCTGGGCGTGCGCTTCGCATGAGTGCCGTGTGGATAATGCCGCTAATATTCACGGCGCGTTCCATTTCTACGAGTTCTGCTTCACCTTTTATGGAACGTTGTGCGACTACTGCCCGAATAAGTGCGACCGATGCATTGGCTTTTGCCATGTCTAGTGGCACATCGAGCCAAGTTTCCAGTTTGTGGGCATTACGTAGGCGATAGGGTGGGAGATAGTGAACACTGCGTCCTTGCTGCACGGCTTTTTTTAGTAGCACGGCTGCTGCTGCTAAGTTGGCAGTTTGTTTCACGCCTACTTTTTCCCCTAGCTCTTTGATGGAAGGCTGCTGCCCTGTCCAAATAATATCATCCAAGCCGATGTCATTGCCGAAAAGGTGTGCTTCCCCTGCATCCACATCTAAGATACCGACGAGATTTGGTTGATCTAGTCCAAAGTAATAGAGGAAGGTACTATCCTGCCGAAATTCGTAGATATTGGCTTTGTAGTTGCGTCCAACTTCTTCGTTGCCTTGTAGAAGGACTAAGCCTGATGTTACATTTTCTATGAGTTGCTTTCGGCGAGCCGTATATGTTTGAGCAGTAAATGGTAGTAGCATGAGTGATATGTATTTGAGACAAATATCACCTAAAAATACTGCTTTTTCAAGGAATTTTTCTGTAGATTAGATTATGCTGTAGTATCGCCCTTCAACGTACACATTGGTTAATTGGTCGGGTTAATGTTTTTTTGCTAATTGGGGAAAAATCATACTCTTTAAAGGCAAGAATCAAACTCAAGTAACTTGCACTTGGGTTTGATTCTTGTAAGTTGCCTAAGCTCTATTTCGAGACTGCCTTTATCAGTGTGCCACGTGTCACTCTATCGGTTTGCTGCATCCCATTTAGAATTGCGAATTCATCGAAACGATCACTCGTTACACCTGCTTGACGAAGCGCATTAGCAAGCGTGCCATCTTGCTGCACTGTTACGATTTTAACGCGTTCAGGCTTCACATTTATCTTACTAGGATCAGTCAATTGTTTAAAGCTCTGCATCGAATTATTAAATTGCGAGCGATAGTTATTGAAATCCTGTGGAGAAGATAAGCCATGAAAAACATAAATCAATTCCCCATATTTAATCAAAGTAGAAATGATACGAATACTTTGTTGGCTTTGTTGATTGGTTTGCTCTGATTCTATCGTTAAAGCTGATAAGCCATTAACTTGCCCATTCCGACGGTCTTTAACTTGTAGTTGCAAATCTTGCACCATTTGGTTAGCTGCCGCTTCTAGACTTTCGCCTTGTGCCAAGGTGAAGATCATCATTCCCTTCCCATCTTCTGGTGCCATTTGGACTTGTTGCGGGGAATTTTGCAATCGCCAATTGCGAGGCACATTGAATTCAAATTTCAGTTCAGGATGGTAAAATACATCACGTTCCACATAGCCTTGCTTTGGGTCTTCCCCATAAATCAAGCCATCAATCATGCGGAGATATTCATCGCGATTCACTTTTAGGCTTCCTTTATTTACTCCTTGCTGTGCTAAATCCGAAAGTCTATGCACCTCATTGTAGCGATCTGCTGGATCGGGATGCGTAGAAAGAAAAGTCGGAATACTACCCGCGCCACTCTTATCACTTAGGCGTTTCAAGGTGCTAAAGAAATCCGCCATTTCATGCGAATCGTAGCCAATCTTCGTAGAATAAAGTACGCCCAATTCATCTGATTGGCTTTCATGATCGCGTCCATTCTTTAGGAGTAGCATCTGGATACCTTGCTGTGCTTGCTGTGCGAACTGTGCCACATCTTTTGCCAATACCACACCTGCTATCAATCCTACTTGTGCAAAGATTTGATTGCGTTGTTGCTGTGCGCCATGTCGGGCGGTAACGTGTCCGATTTCATGACCGAGTACGCCTGCAAATTCTGCTTCGTTATTGAAGTGTGCTAAAATGCCACGTGTGAAATAGACATAGCCACCAGGTAAAGCGAAGGCATTCACAACGGGGGAATCTAGTATTTTGAACTCGAAAGCCAGTTCTGGGCGATGCGATACTTTTGCCATCTGCTGCCCTTTCGAATCTATAAATTTTTGAAGGGTTTCATCAGGATACATTCCGAAACTTGCTACGATAGAAGGATCAGATTGCTTGCCGAGTGATATTTCACGTTCCTCTGACATAAGAAGGGCTTGTTTTTTTCCCGTCACAGGATTCTTAGAACAAGCACCTAAAAGCACAAAACCTACCGAAAGGAAGGCATACTGGAGAACTCGGAATTTCTTCATCTTTGAATGCGTTTTGTTTTAAGTAATGGTCTCTTTGGCGATGGAAAGCTGAATGTTGTTAACTAAAATTTTTCTAGTTTGGTTTGAATGGCCCGTACGGGCAAGCCAAACTCACTTTCTTAAGCTGACGACATTCGATGTAAAGTTACTACACCAATTACAGTCATATACAGCAGCAAATTGCTAATTAATTTTCAATTTGCTTCAAATTTATGACTAAAATAGAAACAGATGTCACCTTATGCTTATTTTACGCGGGCATAATTTAAGATTTTCAAAACACTTTGATAGTGGGAAACTCTAAATATACCATTTCTATAGCTAAGCATTTTTGATGCTTCGTTTTAAAATGAAGCATTCTTTTATCAAAAACACTTGTCAAACTTGTACATTTAGAGTTTCCGACTTATAAGGCCGTTGCCTTAAAAACACACTTACATTGAGCAGACTCATTCTTATCCGACACGCACAGGCTTCTATCATGAAAGCCAACTATGACCAACTCTCTGATTTGGGCAAAGAACAATCCGCTATTTTGGGCGATTATTTAGCAGAAATAGGCTTGAAATTTGATAAAATCTATCGAGGGGATTTACGCAGGCATAGAGAAACTGAAGAAATAGCAAGTACTGCTAGTAGAAAAGTGGGCTTGCCGTGGGAAGTAGAAGTCATGCCTTCTCTCAATGAGCACCAAGGTCCTAAAGTAGTAAAGTGGCTGCTTTCGCGTATTGAAGCAGGCGACGAAGCGGAAGAATTAAACGAACTTCGTAGCTTATTAGACCCCATCAAAGCAACTGCTCCGAAAAAACAGTACTTAGCAGCCTTTGAGCATGCAACCTTAGCCTGGGCGAAGTCCTCTTTCGATACAAGTGCCATAGAAGTAGAGGATTGGAAACCCTTTCGGACGCGCATTAATACTGCTTTGGAAGAAATCATGGCAGCGAACCAAGCAAGCGGAAAAACGATAGGTGTCTTCACTTCAGGTGGGCCAGTGGGCGTAGGAATAGGGAAAGCCCTTCAGCTATCGGATGAACAAACGATGCGGATGAATTGGATTGTTCAAAATTCTTCAATTTCGGAGTTTTTATTCTCCAAAGGGCGCTTTTCCTTAAAAACCTTCAATACAATTCCACATTTAAAAGAAAAGCGATTTATTACACTTGTTTAAATAATTGCGCAACTATTCGGAAGAGTAAATTTAAGATTGAATACTATAAAAAAGCTTGTAAGTGAATTGATTAAGCTTTTCAAATAGGTCGCTAGAGGGGAGTAAATGCGGGTCTTTAAAATTTAAAAAATGTCTTACAATCGATTTTAAAAATAAAATTATTGTATTGATACCCATATTTTTTTTGAATATATACGATTCAAACTTGCAATGCTTGTGTTAAAATCGTAATTTTATATAGTAGGAGATGATAAAAGACGTACTTTAGCTAAGAATAAACTGATTACTTTATCATTACTACAGCCATAGTAATTACAAACTGTCGTCCAAACCTTCAAATGAAGACGATTTCAAAACCGATTGTATATGAAGCAGAATTTACTCTTTATTATCTTCATGCTCTTTGCTGCTGTGTCTTTTGGACAACTTGCCCACTCTGGGGAGTTTTCTAATAGTAATACAGTACGAAGTGCAACCGATATAGATTTAAAAGTCTATCCAAATCCAGCTATACATTATATTCATCTTAATAATTATGCAGGTGAAGTAAAGCAAATAGTATTTTTTAATTTAGTTGGTCGTCCTATCAAGCGTTTTCCTGCTGTTTCAGGTAAAAATCACTACGACTTGAGTGAGTTGTCACGTGGACTTTATTTAGTTCAACTTATGGATCAGAAGGGTAGCGTAATTTCAACAAAGCGAATAAATAAACGCTAAACTAGAACGAACTACTATTTCGTAATACTTATAAAAAAGAAAAGTCCCTAATTATTTCAAGAAGAAGTAATTAGGGACTTTTTTTATGATATTACCTTTCTTAGTAATGAAAAACTAATTAACTAAA
>CALGLY010000488.1 GCA_937959095.1 uncultured Saprospiraceae bacterium | reverse complement strand
CGAAAAACCCGCCTTTCGCTGTAATTGTAGAAGTCGAAAAAATCCTTGTAAGCATAGTTTGGCATTGCTCATTTTGCTAGAGCAACAGCCTGATGCCTTCCGAGTAATTGATACTTTTCCTGAAGAAGTAGAAACCTGGCTAAAACGACGCGATAGCCGACTAACTCCCAAAGAACGTACCGAAGAAGAGGAAGCAGCACTCGCTGCACTACGCCAAAAAAGTTGGGAAAAACGCCTCCAACAAATGTCGAAAGGCTTACATGACCTAGAGCTTTGGTTGCAAGAAGTCATGCGTGTAGGTTTAGCAGATTTGCATGGACGCGATACAGCTTATTGGGAAGAATGGGGCGCAGCACTGGTAAATGCAAAACTAGGAAGCTTAGCGAAACGTGTGAAGGCTTTGCCCCTTTTATTTCAGCAAGCAGACTGGCACGAAAGCTTGCTAAGGGAGCTGGGCGATTTGTATTTATTAGTGAAAGGCTTTCAGCATATTGAGCAATTGCCGATGGCTTTGCAGCAAGAGTTATTCAATACGCTCGGCGTGAGTATGAAGAAGGACGAAGTGCTAAAAGAAGCTGCCGTGCAAGATCGTTGGTGGGTACTCGCCAAGCATGAAGGCGCAGAAGATAATTTGACTTTTCGGAGGACATGGCTTTTGGGCGAAACGACGGGCGACTATGCCTTGCTGCTCGATTTTGCTTGGGGCGGGCAGGGTTTTCCGCAAGATTGGCAAGCTGGAACGATACTGAATGGCGAACTTTGTTATTATCCTGCGAATTTTCCACAACGGGCGTTAATCAAACAATTTACCTTAGAGCATGCCCCTTTTGAAGCCGTTGGTTTTCCTGACTTTGTGAGTTTTCATGCCGCTTATCGGGCAGCCATTGCACGGAATCCTTGGCTGAATTTATTTCCTGCTTGTTTGGGGCAAGTTCGCCCTTTTTTGGAAGGAGAAAATTTATTTTTAGGAGACTTAAATGGCTTGCAACTGCCTTGCCGCGTGGAGCAGGAGCAACTAGAGTGGCAACTTATTGCCTTGAGTGGAGGACAACCGATTCAGCTTTTTGGAGAATGGGATGGAACGATTTTTCTTCCTTTAAGTGCTTTGGTAGAAAGACGATTTATAGATTTTTCGATTCGCTATGAGCGCCCGAAGCGGGTGTGGTATGGGCGATAAGCGTATATTGAGAAATATGTATGCTAACTTTAGCTAGGTGATTTTTCATAAAAAACTGGGATTCAAATTCTTACGCATCCCAAATCTAATATCTAACATCTTACTTATAGGGAAGTACTACAAGTCTCCATTTGTCCGTTTAATTGTAGTTTTCTAATCTTATATTTGCGCTTAGTAAAAACGATTCAATAACTTAGACCATTATACTTGTTCTTTTTCCTTCTAAAAAACACGAAAAAATAGCTCCGTAACCCAGCTATGCAACGATTTTTTGAATTCTTTAGAAGAAAAAATTACGGCCCATTATGGTTTAATTTATTAAATCGTTTTTACTTATTCTTTTTTGTGCTTTTAGAAAGTATCAAAAGGAAAATTCCACATACAAAAATAATAGAAAGTGAGGCACATATTCTTTATTGCACTACTCTTAGGATACACCTTTTCTACTGCCAATGCACAACGCGGCTGGGAAGGCGGTGGTTGGGTTGGTATTGCCAATTATTTTGGTGACTTGAATACCAATTTTGATGTATCCCACCCAGGCTATGCAGGCGGGGTGAATGCGCGCTATAACTTCAATGAGCGAATCTGCTTAAAATTTTCGGGCAACTTAGCGAATGTTTCCGCTGATGATGCGAACTCTTCCAACCCTTTCGAGCAGGCGCGGAATCTGAATTTCCAATCCAGAATATGGGATGGCACGGCACAGATGGAGTTCAATTTTTTACCTTACCTACATGGCAGTCGTGAAGAATCTTTCACCCCATATTTATTGGGAGGTTTCACGGTTTTCAATTTCAATCCGCAAACCGAGTATCAAGGTGAACTCATAGATTTACGTGCACTTGGTACAGAGGGACAGTTTCGAGGGGAAGAATACTATGGTACACAGGTGGGCTTTGCCTATGGTTTGGGTTTGAAAATTTCTCTGAATTATTATTGGAGCATCAATATTGAAATCGGAGGACGCGCCTTAGCTACGGATTATCTCGATGATGTAAGTACCGTTTTTGCTGATCCAGATGATATTGAAAATTTACGCGGTTCTACGGCAGCAGCTCTATCGAATCGTGCTATTGATATTCCAGGCGTAGAGGGCGATTTTAGTCCTGGTCGTCAGCGCGGAAATTCCTATAATAGTGATTCCTACATTATGACAGGTATTAGTCTGATGTATTATTTTGGCGATTTGACTTGTCCTGATATTTCTCGATAAATCACACTAATGCGACGCAATACACAACATATTGCGTCGCATTATTTACCCTTCAAAATTACCCAAAAGCTTCTCATAGTTGGGCAATAGTTGCGCCAAATGATGCTCCATGTGAAAGAGATAATCCCACACCAAATACGACAAGTTCGTCGGCTTACCTTCAGGAATTCGCTGCATACAAATCTTGTGAAAATTGTGTTCTGTAGTGGATTTTTGTAGCACTTCTTCTGGCATTTCTTTCAGCATAAATATCAAGTGATTATTCACGCTCATCCAAGTGCCTATGATTTCTATATAATCGCGGTTTTGGTAGTTATTCCTAAGTACCCAATCATCTTGATTATAACCATTAAAAATAAGGTTTTCTTTAGTCGCGGCACTCAAAAAACGGCTATGATTGTTATAGGCTGAATCAATGAGATGTCCTAATATTTCTTTTTTCGACCACTTATCAGGTTTTGGTTTTCGACCAAACTCTTCTTCAGATATAGTATGCAAGCTTGTAATTCCTTGGGTCAGAATTCGATAAAAAATATCTTCATATTTATTCATGCAGTAAAATTCAATTTGTTTCTAATATTGCATAAAGGTAACTATCTTTCCACATTCCATTGATTGGTAATATTTTTCTTCGACAGCCTTCGCGTTGCATCCCGACGCGCTCTAGTAAACGTATAGAATTGGTGTTTTCTGTATCTACTCCTGCTTCTATCCGATGCATTTTTAAGGTATCAAAAGCAGAAGCCAGAACAGCTTGTACCGCTTCTGTAGCATAACCCTGTTTCCATTTTTCGGGATGCAAGCTGTAATAAATTTCTCCCATCTTGAATCGTTCAGCGGCGAGTGTCATGCCTATTTCGCCTACAAATTCATTGGTTTTACGCATTCGAATAGCCCAACCGTAACGAGTCCGTTTTGCGTTGGCTCGGTCTTCTATTATACGCTGTAGCTGTTTTTTAGTTTGGGCTATATCGTTAGGAATTCCGATTGTATTGTGGCGTGCTACTGCTTCAAAAGAATTCATCTCATGGATGTCTGCGATATCTCCTTCGGTGATTTCTGTTAATAGTAGGCGGGTAGTTTGTAAATTCATCTGTATTTTTTACTCTCCCCAACGCATTTATATTAAAAGATGTTCCATATAGACCTGAAAAAGCAGATGCCACCCCTTCACTAAAGGTGGCATCCCATATAAATGCTTACTTTCATGTGCTTGGCTTAGATCTATTCGTTTTGTTGTTGAGGTAAAATACTGAAGCTTTAAACTCAATATTGCTCTGTATTTTGAGTAAAAGCCTCAGTATTCGTCAGAAATGAATTTAGTTCTTTGACTTTTTTGCCATGGAAAAAGTCATCAAAGAACATTGCTTAGGGACAAAACTATCACTAGTTAGTAACTATCATTTGGTAATGAAAGAGGGGTTGCAGTACTTACACTCAAGTGGTTGCGATGGTGTGTTATTACATAATAATCGTCTGCTGGAATATTTTTAAAAACTAAAGGAGAAACGCCATCCATAGCAACTACAGTGCCTGTTTTGGTCGCTAAGCCCACAAGTTTTGCTCCATTACTATTGTTGCCATTACTCTCTTTTAATTCTACCATTACCCAATCCACGATTTCATAATCTACCAAAGTTTGGTATTTGGTAGTGGCAGCAGCATTCTGAAGCTCTGCAAATCCCATGGCAGAATAAGGTTCTTCTAGTGGTAAAACGTCTGTTAAATTCGTGTGCATTTCCCCTGATGTAGCATCATAAGTACCTTGAAGAAATATCTTTACATCTAGCGTAATCGTTTGAGGTATGGCACAGCCGTTTTCCCATATTAGTATATTAGAAGGTGTCCAATTCAAGCCAGGAAAGCTGCCTCCACTATAAGTAAATGGAGGAATAATATCATCTTCATGCTCGCCATGTCCATTTGGATCATTTGCAATAGAGTTTGCATCTACTATAAACAAATTATAGGGATTTGAAGCACTATTTGTTGCATGACATACCTGAATATCCTCGTTATCAATCTCTTGACTAAACCCTTGTGTAGTTACTAATAAAAAAAATAAGCACGTAACAATCGATAATAGTTGTCTTTGTTTCATTTTAGTTGATTTTGTTGGTTTTCCAATAAAGAAGACATAGCGATGCTATAGCAGAGCTAGAAGTCCTAGCTTGACTAAGTATTGTTCGATATTGGAAAACAAGTTGAAAAAAGATGTAAGCGTCTACATTCAGAATAATAAAAAGCGTGTATGATAAATAAAGTGTATGATGTTTTAATTCTTGATAAAGATATCTTACCCCATCTTGTATCATTTAATACAGAATGACCATAAAAAAAACCATAACTATCAAAGGTGATATGATAGCAAATTGAATACTGTTTTGCTCTTATTTCAATTATCAGAATATATCTTTAACGACAACCAATCTACTAAGATAGGCGGCGGCGTTTGTATGAAATCATCTGATTAATTCCAAAACAGTTGTTGTTTTTATTATTTTTTATAAATAGGATACGCACTTTAGATTTAGACTAAAGCTGAAGTTTAAGAAGAATATCTTTTTAGATACAATTTTA
>CALGLY010000487.1 GCA_937959095.1 uncultured Saprospiraceae bacterium | reverse complement strand
CATCAATTTTTTGCGTTTTTTTATTCATCCTATATTTACTAAAAGACAAATTGTAAGTCAGTTTGATTAGCTATGTCTTAGGTATAAGGTAATTTTTTTGAAAAAAAGTTCTAAAATGTTTACACTCATAATTTATACTCGAATATATAATTGAAAGGGTAAGAAATAAATTCATCCCTAGTCGATTTCATGTAGGAACTAGGAATAATGAACTACATCATTATTCCATAATACTCTTATACCCAAAAGTAAAAAAAGTAAAGGAAATAAGAAACAACTAGAGATGAATTAGACAATAAACACTAGTCAATTAAAGCAACATTTTTTGAAAAATTTGAAATTATGAGAATAAGCATCATTTCCATTGCACTTATAACATTTTGTTTACAGGGTTTTATATCTGCTCAAACGGTATCATTGGACGAAGTAGTCACTATGATATACAACAAGAAAGATATTTCAGGGCAGAAAGTCATTATCGAAGATCTATATTTTGACACAGGTAGTGCCGCCATTTCGGAAGCATCGGCAAAAATTTTAAAAAAAATCAGTTTTGTGCTTCATCAAATCCCTACTACTCAACTAAGAATTGAAGGACATACCGACAATGTAGGAAATGATGACATGAATAGACAACTTTCTGAAAATCGGGCAAAGGCAGTAAAAGAATATTTAGTTTCTAAGCAAATATTCGATAATCGCTTGAGCTATATCGGTCATGGTGAAAGTGTGTCTATCGCAGATAATACTACTGCACAAGGAAGAGCAATAAATAGACGAGTCCAACTTGTATTTGAATCGTTAGACACACGAACCCACTACATCCTCTTAACCAATGGAAATGAAATTCCTGTTATCATGGTACTTGTATATGAAGGCTACTTGGAATATAAGACTTCTGGTGATGCTTCCTTCGCTAGAATAGACCGCTCGGAAGTAGAAGAAGTAAAATTTGCCGATGGAAATTCGCTCCCGATGCGCCCTGTATCTGACTCCGATGGGGATGGAATAGTAGATGGAAACGATAACTGTCCTAACGAATTTGGAATAGCGGCTAATAATGGTTGCCCAGAGGCAAAAGATACCGACGGTGATAACGTACTAGATATATATGATGAGTGCCCTGATGAAATAGGCACGGCAGCCAACAATGGTTGTCCTGAATCTGAACTTATAGAACAAAATAATTTCTGGCAAGATTTATTTGATGGAGAAGCTCCTTTATTTGAGAAAGCAGTAGGAATAAGAGCAGCCAATGGATACGGTATTAGCCATTTCAAAATCAACCAGGACAAGAATCGCTTTAGAGAGTTATTAGGCAACTATGAATCTCGTGCTAACGGCGGTGAATTTCAACTTACTGTTCTAGCAGGAAAAATCTACACACTTAAAAGTTTCTACTGGTATTGGGGTGGAGGAATCCACGTAAATGTACATGATGAACTTAATTACGTAGGTGGTGGCATTGATGGCATTTCAGGCATAGGGTATAACTTCAGAAATATTCCACTAAATATAAGCTTTGACTATAAACCCACCTATGACCTCTACACTACACAATATGGTCTTGATCCGATTTGGTATCTACAAGATGCTTATGGTTTAAGTCTTAGATACATACTTAACTAAAAAGAACAAACATATTTTGATATGAAGAATAAGTTCATACTAATTTGCCTATTGTTAGGAGGTTACACAGCTAACTGCCAGAATGATGTAGGACAGTCATTTTGGAATAGGTTATTCACTCCATCTCCTCAATTTGAGAACGCTACTACCCTACTAGTGAGCTATGGACTCACGAGTAATGCTAATGTGATACCAGATGAAGTGACAACAATAGTTCCTCCCTTAACACTGACAATTCAGGGACACCGGCAAAGAAATTTAGGTACGTTTTTATCATTAAGTGCGCATACTTGAGATTTGAATGATTTCCCTTATGGTTATCAATATTATACCATTGGACTTGGTGGTACTTATCGCTTGAGTTTAGAGGAACTCGCAGATATTCCAAATGTAGAAACCTATGTATCAGGTGTTTTTTCCTACCGATTGGGGCTTTTAAATGGAATAGAAGATGACTATACAGATCATCGGCAGCGCATAGCAGTTGATTATGTAGTAGGTGCAATGTACCACTTTAAAGGCTTAGGTGTATTTGCAGAGTTTGGATCATCTGGTACTTCCAATCTTAGCGCAGGTGTTTTTCTAACTATTAAAAAGAACAAAAAGATATGAGAACCTTAATCTTGCTTAGTCTAATTCTTTGTATAGGTACATCCTGTCAAGAAAACTATGAAGATGTGCTACCTCCTTTGCCCTTACAAGGGCAAGCAGGAAATCCACGATTCAACCTTGTATTTGATAATGAATTCAATACAGATATTGATTTACATGTAGAGACACCACTAGGAGAACACATCTATTTTGGTAATACCTATTCTAATTCTGGAGGAACACTTGATGTAGATTGTATCTGTTTCTGCCCAGACGAAAACATATTTTTTCCACTTGATGGCTCTGCTCCTAAAGGGACATACAAATATTGGGTCAATTTTTACGAGGCTTGTTCTACAGGTGCAGTCTCAAAATTTACAATTCGAGTACTAGAACGCAATAGAATAGTCGCGGTTAAAGAGGGGACATTGACTTCTGTAGGGGAAAATTCTACGGTTTGGGAATACATCTATGAATAATCATAAAATATGGTATCCGCAGCATAAAAAGAACTGCGTGTGCCTATCACTCTTAATTTATTAAATTTTAACTGTCATGAGTAAACAACTAATTCAAATATTGTCTATTGCTCTACTATGCTATACCGCTAGCACTATTCAGGCACAATCTTACAAAGCAGCAGTAGGAGCAAGATTAGGTACGCCCATATCTGCATCTCTTAAAACATTTGTAAGTGAAAAGAATGCCTTTGAGGTTTATGTTGGATTTAGAGGTAATTCAGGAACAAATACAGTTTCTATAAATGGAGCATATTTAGTCCACCATCCCCTAGATGAAATAATAGATGGTTTGCAATGGTATGCAGGAGGAGGAGCTGGAGCCTATTTTTGGTCTAATGATTTTTTGGGCAATGAAATCTATTTTGGAGTACAAGGATATGGAGGACTAGATTACAAAGTTGCTGATGCCCCTGTTAATATTACCGCTGATTGGAGTCCGACATTTTTTATTGGCGATGGTTTTCTTACAGGATTTGCTAGTGGATATTATTCGCTAGCCGTGAGGTACGTATTTAAATAAAAATACTCTATAGAAAATTCATTTACAAAAGCTAACATCTGAAATGTTAGCTTTTGTTACTAACACACGCATAGTCAATTTTAAAATAAAATACTATCATGAAAAATATCATATTTTTTGTATTCTCTCTTTCCCTACTAAGCCATGTTGATGGACAAGTAAACACCTTATTTTTTGATGACTTTGAATCAGGTCAGTGGTCATCAAATTGGACTCCACATGCTTATTTAGAAGGAGAAGATGGGGGTAGAGTTGAAATTGTATCAGGGCAAGGAATTAGTGCCACAAATTGCGTTTTCATGGGGCGTTATAGTGATGGTGGCTACACACGTACAGGTTTGGATCTGCGATTAAATTTAGCAGGACAATCAAATGTATATCTATCGTTTAATATCCGTGATTTTTATGAAGACTTCCATGTACAAGATGGCATTTTGATGAGTGACGATGGTGGTGCAACTTTCAAGCAAGTTTACACCTTAAATACCCATCATTGGTGTGATAACGTATGGGGAACTTTTCCTCCATTTAGTATAGATGAACTTGCGGCAGAAGCTAACTTAACGCTCAATAATCAATTTGTCATTCGTTTTCAACAATATGATAACGCTGATTTCAATTCATCTTATGATGAGGATGGCTTTATCATTGACAATGTACATGTGTATACAAAGCCTTCTCAATATGCTACCCTACCCTTTAGTGATAACTTTGATGCAACAGGTATACTTGGAGCAAATTGGGCGTGGTCTCATGCAGATAATACAATGACACCAATAGGGAATGTTACTAAACCTACTGGGCAAGTTGGAATTGTAAGTGGTCAAGGTACAGGCGGAACGTTTGGTTTAATGCTAGGGAAGCATTGTTCAGATGGACTGTCTGCTAATGCCATTGATTTGCATCTGAATCTATTAGGTGAATCTAATGTGTTTCTATCATTTGATATAAGAGACTTTTATGAAGAGAACCATAGTCAAGATGCTATATATATAAGTAATGACGGTGGTAAAACCTTTTATAAAGTATATACACTTGCTG
>CALGLY010000486.1 GCA_937959095.1 uncultured Saprospiraceae bacterium | reverse complement strand
AACAAATGTATGCAGCCCTAAAAAACACAAGTCCTGAGTGTCAGAGATTAATAGAATTAACGTTTTTCAAAGGAAAAAAAGATAAAGAAATCGCTCCGTTGATGAATTATAGTGTAGAGTTTGTGCGAAACAAACGCCGGCGCTGTATCGGACACATTAGGAAAGCTATTGGACTTTCTTAGACTAGACAAAAGTAAACCGAAAACTTTATGAAAAACAGTAACAGAAAAATAGTACAGTACATCAGACACGAATTAACGAATCAGGAGAAGGCTAATTTTGAGCAAAATCTTCAAGAAGATGCAGACTTCAAGGAGGAAGTAGATTTCTATAAAGACTTATCCAAAGTAGTGAATTGGAAAGGGGCAATGGAAGAAGCACAAGAGGAATTATTGGAACAACAGCACACACCCGCTAGAGTACGTACACTAGGTATTCGTCGTCTCTTATCTTTTGCTGCTAGTTTCTTAGTGCTGCTTACTTGTGGGACGCTTTGGTTTGCCAATACAAATTATTCAGATGTGGCTTTAGCCAATCTTAACGAAGATAAACTTAACCTCTACACAAGTGGTACTATTCGCGCTGTAGAAAATCAGACCACACCAGCTCTTCAAGAAGGCATTACAGCTTTAGAAGAACATCGCTACACGGATGCAATGCAATTTTTCGATGCCATCCAAACTGAAAATCCTGTTTATTTTTCCGCACAACTTTCCAGTGCTTATGCTGCCTATAAAGCAGAAGATTACAACATAGCAGAACAAACAGCAACAAGGATAGCGCAGCAAACGCAAGATAGATTGGTACAACAAAAAGCAGAATGGCTGATTGTGCAAAGTAAATTGGCTAATCAAGCACAAGACGAGAGTCTATCTATGCTCCTACAAAAGATAGCAAAAGATGATGTGCATTTATTCCAGGAAGAAGCAAAAGCCTTAGAAAGCAACCGCAATAACTTTTGGCGACGATTTTTGTTGTAACTTAGTGTCACAGGATGAGTAAATGAATATATAAACTACCTACTTATCCTTTACTAAAGTTGCATTGAATGAAAAACTACCTGATTCTGCTAGTTTTGTTTTTTAGCAGTTCGTCTCATACACTAGTCGCACAGGAAGAACAAGCTATTACTACTTCTTGGGCTGCCGAAATGGAAGAGGCAGAAGCCCTTTTTGATCTTTTTCAGTTTGAAGCTGCTGAACCTTTACTCAAACAAGCAATACAAGAAGTAATAACCCAACATGAAACCACTAGCCCTGAACTTGCTCAACTCTATACTGAAATAGGAATACTTTACAGAGGAAAAAACAGTCTTGCCCAAGCAGAATATTACTTTCAACAAGCTATCACTATTTATACCTTATTAGGCAATCATAATAATAAATTGGCAATCGTTTACAATACTCTTTCTCGCATTTTAACAAGCAAAGGCGACTTAAAACAAGCTAAACAAACTGCCCAAAAAGGACTACGACTAAAGCCAAGTATAAAAACAGAACATTTAGCCACGCTTTATAATACACTTGGAGTTGCTTATTATTACGAAGGACAAGATTATGATAAAGCGTTAGAAAATTTTGAAGAAGCCCTACAACTTCGCAGAAAAGTATATGGCGATGTACACGAAAGAGTAGCATCATCCTATAATAATGTAGGTGTAATGCACCTTAACCATTTTAATAATCCTGATGAAGCCTTAAAGAGTTATAAAAAAGCTCTTGAAATTTACAATCAAACTATTGGTCCAAATCATATCAACCGAGCAGATATTTATGATAATTTTGGAGAAATTTATGCAGAAAAAAAAGAATTTAAAGCTGCTGAAAAATATCGAACTAAAGCTCTAAATGTACGCTTATACAATTATGGAACATTACATCCTGCAACGGCAGTTTCCTATGAAAATTTAGCCCGCGATCTTGTGTTACAAAAACGTTATGCAGAAGCCATTCCCGTTTATGAAAAATCCAATATTATTAATACAACACACTATGGAAAACGCCATCGTTTTATACCTAGAGGCTACAAACACCAAGCGCAAGCCTTTTTAGCTTGGGGAAAACCCGATAGTGCATTAGTTTATCTACAACATGCAATTATTGGAGCATTGAGTGATTTTGATGAATTGAATGTGCGTAGCAATCCAGATTTTGAGAGCCAAGTTATCTATGAAAAAAAACACTTATTGGAAGTGCTCAGCCTAAAAGCTGAAATCTTTTATCAAAAGTACGAAGTCACAATACAACAAGATGATTTGCAGCAAAGTCTCGCTGCCTATAATCTAGCAATGCAATTGATTGATAATGTGCGTGTAGAATACGAGCGTTCTAACTCGAAAGCAAAGCTACTAGAACGTGCCATGCCTGTGTATGAGGGCGCAATCACAAGCAATTACGCGCTCTATAAACATTCCCAAAACTCTATGTATTTAGATAATATTTTTCAGATTATCGAGAAAAGTAAATCGACACTCCTTCTGGAAGCCTTACGAGACGACGAAGCAAAAGCCTTTGCTGATATTCCTCAATCCCTCATTGCTTTAGAAGAAAATATTCAATATGATCTATTTTCTGCTGAAAAACAACTATTTGAAGCCCAACAAAACAGCGATAAAGAAGCACAAAAACAAATTCCAACTTTCAAAAAAATAGTCCGCACGGTACGAGAACGTTCTGATTCGATTATACGAGTTTTTGAGGAAGAATATCCTGATTATCACCGACTAAAATACGCGATTCAGTTCGCTTCTATTGATGAAATAAAAAATTTACTACCCAATAAAGAACATAGCTTAATAGAGTATTTTGTAGGCGAAAAATATATTTATGCCTTTGTATTGCAGCAAGAAAAAACGGATGTTATACAAATTGAAAAAAACTTTCCTTTAGAAGAATGGATTAGTGATTTGCGAAGAAGTATTCTTACTAG
>CALGLY010000485.1 GCA_937959095.1 uncultured Saprospiraceae bacterium | reverse complement strand
AAATATCACTTCGAGGATATTCAGCCAGGTATGTCGTTACTCACGCATAAGCGCACAATGACCGATGGCGACATCATTAATTTTGCGAATCTGACTTGGGATCACTTCTATGCCCATACGGATATTACATCTCTGAAAGGTACAATTTTTGAGAAACGCGCAATGCACGGCTACTTTATTCTAGCGGCAGCGGCTGGACTTTTTGTGTATCCAAATAAAGGCCCTGTTTCTGCAAATTATGGACTGGATGAATGTCGTTTTATTCGCCCTATCTATCATAATGATACGCTACAAGTGCGCCTGACGTGCAAGGAAAAACAAGACCGTGATGCAAGAGGTCGTGAGTTTCCTTCAGGTGTCGTGAAGTGGTATGTGGAAGTCTTCGATCAAGAGCAAGAATTGGTGGCAATGGCTACGATTTTGACCTTGGTACAAAAAAAGTCGCCTTTCATGGAATTCACGAAAGCCAATTTGGAACGTGGTTTGGATGCTTTGACAGAAAGTAGCAAGGCAAAATGGGGTTTACTGACTCCCCAACATTTAGTAGAGCATTTAGAGTGGGTGTTTCATACTTCAACAGGGAAAATAAAAACACCAACTCAAACGCCTGCGGAGCGTATTGAAAAATATCAAGAATCTTTATTCAATTATCGAAAATTGCCGCGCGGTTTCGACCATCCTAGCTTAAAAAAAGGAAAACTTGAAAAGTTGCAGCATGCTAATTTAGCAGAAGCAAAAATGGCCTTACTCATCTCCTATGATGAATATGAGGCACATTACAAAGCCAATCCAGAGGCACGTGCTGAACATACCAGTTTTGGAGATTTAGATAAACAATTGTGGGATTTGATACATCGGAAGCATTTGGATTATCACTTTGAGCAGTTTGGACTACCTGTATCCTAAGGGAGTAGGCAATTCACAAAAATAAATTAGCCAATTTTAAGCTCGTTATTCATTATCGCTTGTCCAGTTATATTCGTCTGTGCCTAAATCGGCATCTGTTACTGTAATTGTATTTTGAAGTGGAGCATTACTTAATTATAGGCAGAATATTAACTTTAGGTAAGCTAGATAGGACTTAAAAATTAATTTATTGTGAAGACAAGCTAAGAGGATTTCATTTTTTTTACACAAAATTAATGTGACCTTAACGCTACGAAATATTATTCTTTATTCGAGCAAAATAAAAATAGAAAGCACCTGCTCCAAAGGAAAAATAGTCATAAATATCTTTTGTAAAGCGCGATGACAGAATAGGAAATATTTCTTCGGAAAGAATTGCTAAAAAAAGGACTATTCCAAGCAATTCGTAGACTTGAAAATAATAATTTTGGTTTTGGCGAATGATTTTTTGTTCTTGTTCTGCTATGAAAAGGGCAAGGACAGCACAAGCAAAAGGGTCGAAACAACTATCTATCAATGGAATAGATAGCTGTAGTAGTTTTTGTACAATTTGGTGTGCTACAAAAGCTATTCCTACTATCCAAATCGCTATTGGGACTTTAAAGCGCAGCAAAAAAGGCAAGCATTAAACCAAATAAAATAAAAGGCGATAGCAATAAGAGGATAAAAAAGCCAATAATGCGAACTATGATTTTTCCGCCTGTCAGTAAGACACTATCCTCTTCTTTAAATTCTGAAAACAGATTGAAGCGTTCATAAACGCGAATGAGCCAATCATAAAAGGCGTTGCCTGTGGATTCTTGCTCTTGCTCTTGAGTTTTATTTTGTTCTTCCATTTTTTAAAATCGGGCTTCAATTAAGTATTTTATTTCTTCTGATGATATAACTCCATTTCATCTAAATCTAAAGCCGTTAAATATCCAAATTCTTCCTTTTTTATCTTTTTTCAGCTTCCTTGGAGTATAATTTTTGATCATTTTCTACTACTTATTAAATCGCTAAAATAGCCTCATACACCTCCTTTCTAAAACGCTCCTTTCGTATTTTTTCGCCCAAAGCAGTGGCTTTTTCTTTGAATGTTTTATCGTTTACCAATTCCAACACTTTGGGTTCAAGTCTTTTACTTGTAATTTGACTAACATCCATACCTAATGGACCAACTCCTTTTTTATGTATAATTTTATTCCATACATATTGGTCGATAATATGTGGAATAATCAGCATCGCGCAGCCATATTTTAAGGCGGTGTGCGTAGTTCCAGAGCCACCGTGATGGATGACCGCATAGATTTTTGGAAACACCCAATCGTAAGGAATACGCTCCACAAAATGGAATAATTTGCTATTGTAATTCGGTGGCTTTACCAGTCCTCCCGAAGCGGTATTAATGATGGCTGGAATCTGATTATGTTCTAGTATATCGAGTATAATTTTTGTCTTTTCAGGAGGATTCGTATTTATCATACTCCCAAAAGTCACTAAAATAACCTTTGGATGTTTTTCTAAAAAATCATCTAATTCCTCTGCTGCTTGCCAATTCGATTTTTTATCCCGTTCGTGGTAGCCCAACACCTTGACATTATCTTCCCAATAGTCTGGACGTTCAAAAAGCGTGGGCGAGATGGTGTATATAGCATTATTGGTAAATAGTGCGTTTTGAAGCTGCTTTTGCGTGATACCCTTCGATATTTTAAGCTGTTTGACAGAACTCATCATCGTCTTCAACAAACCATAGTTTGCTAGTTGATAGGTTAGCTTATTAAGGAAAGCTCCAAAGTTTTTGTTGAAGGCAATATGAGCATGATCCTTCACATAATGC
>CALGLY010000484.1 GCA_937959095.1 uncultured Saprospiraceae bacterium | reverse complement strand
GGAACAGATAAAATGATTTATCAATCCGTTATACATTTTGATGAAGATGAAGCAGATTATTTGGTGCGTGTATTTGTAAATATCATCAAAACACCGAACTTGGTCGTTACTGTTTATAGGACAAGTAAAATCAAAAAATATTGAAAAAATGAAGATTAAATATTCAAAAGAGGTCGATGTATTACTCATACAACTTGCAGAAGGTAAAGTGCATGAAAGCGATGAAGCCCAAAAAGGCATTATCATAGACTACGATAAAAATGGTAAAATACTCCGTATTGAAATCCTAGATGCATCTACACATACGGATATTGCTGCGAAGTTTGAATATGAGGCGGTAGCTGCTTGATATTCTTAGAAACGGCTGGAGTAAAATATTTTTTGCTCACAAAATTAAAGACTTGCAAAAGTGAAAGAAAATAGTCTTACCCCGGATCCACATCCACCTTAATCCGCACGCCCGAAAAGCCTTTCATCCCTTTCACATTTTGCGCTACTTCCAGAATAGAGCGTTTCGCATGAGAAATTTTAGGCGCGCTGCGTTCTACTTTTATTAAAAAATCGAGGAGATAATAGCCGCGTACGCGCCCCACACTTGGTACGGCTGGCCCGATGACTGCCGTGCCGAGGCGTTGCTTAATCGCTTTCTCGAACATTCGCGTGGCATCATTCACCACTTGCGGTTTTTTGTGGCGGAGCGTCACGCGCATCATACGCATATAAGGCGGATAGGCGAACTGTCGACGTTCCATGATTTCACGCTGAAAAAAAGCTTTGAAATCGCCATCTATCACTTCCCGAATAACGGGGTGGGCAGGATTGTAGGTCTGAATAAGTACCTTGCCTTGCTTGTGTTTACGTCCTGCACGGCCACTCACTTGGGTCATCAATTGGAAGGCGCGTTCACTTGCTCGGAAGTCAGGAAATTGGAGCAATTGATCGGCACTCAAAATACCTACGATACCTACATTGTCGAAGTCGAACCCCTTGGTTACCATCTGTGTGCCGACTAGAATATCCAAGCGGCGTTCCTCGAAATCGTTGATAAGTTGCGCGAGGGCATTTTTGGAACGTACGGTATCAAAATCCATGCGTGCAATACGCGCCTGCGGGAGATATATTTTGAGTTCGTCTTCTATTTTTTCTGTTCCGAAGCCTTTCAAGGTCAGTCCAACTACACCGCAAGCAGGGCAAGCTTCTGGAACATTCATGGTGAAGCCGCAGTAGTGACACTTTAAGGTATTGTGGAATTTATGATAGGTCAAACTAACATCGCAATGCGCGCATTCTTGATGCCAACCACAGGTTTCGCAATTCAAACGCGGTGAATAACCTCGTCGATTTTGGAAGAGAATAACTTGTTCTTTTCGCTCCAAAGCGGCATTCAATTCCTCTAGCAAAACCGAGCTAAAAATCGACTGCATCTTCTTTCGCTTTAGTTCCTCTTTGATGTCTACTATCACCACTTCGGGCAGAGAGATGCCCCCGAAACGTTCTTTCATCTCCACTAAAGCATACTTTTCTTGCACCGCATTCTGATACGACTCGATGGAAGGCGTGGCAGTTCCTAGTAGCACTTTTGCATCATGCAGATGCCCCAAATAAGCAGCTACATCGCGCCCCTGATAACGCGGATTCGGATCGTTTTGCTTGAAGGATGGATCATGCTCTTCATCTACTACGATAAGTTTGAGATTGGTGAAGGGCAAAAAGAGCGAAGAACGCGCACCCAATACAATCGGCTTGCCTTCGTAGCATTGTTTCCATAGTTCGACGCGTTCATTGTTATTCAGACGCGAATGATAGACTCCAATCGCATCGCCAAAAATACGTTGGAGGCGTTGCACGATTTGGGTCGTCAGCGCGATTTCTGGGAGCATATAGAGTACCTGCTCGCCACGCGAAAGAGCTTCTTTTATCAATTCGATATAGACGCGCGTTTTGCCGCTACCCGTCACGCCATGCAGCAGGGCGACCTGTTTTGTCTCAAAGGCTTTTTCGATTTCACCGAGTGCTTTTGTTTGTTGTTCGGAGAGGGCAAAGGCATCGGTCAGTTCTTCTTCATAGCTTCCAATGCGACTGACTTCACGATCATACAATTCAAAAATACTTTTCTTTACCATCGCATTCAATACCGCGCTATCGGTCTTATCGGTCGCATTGTAAATATCCTGTTTTCGGATAAATTCCTGCTGCTTATCCAACTGAATAAAGGCTAATAAAGCTTCTGTCTGTTTCGCAGAACGAGCAACTAGCTCAAAAGCTGTTCCCAATAAATTAGGTTCAGAAAGATAAGGTTCTTGCAGACGGACACACGCAATTTTCTTGGGTTTGTATTTTGCTTTTAGGTCTTCTTTTAGGTAAATCAAGCGTTTTTCGAGCAAGCGATTTATGAGCTTGTGTACGGTTTTTTGATCTAAAATATCACGAACATCCTTAATACTTAATTCTTCCCGATTTTGTAAGGCTTCTAAAATCATAAACTCCTTATCATCCAAGCCTTGCATATTGTCATCGAACAAAGGACTTAGCACGATGCAGGTCTCACTAGCCAATTTCAAATTCGCAGGTAGCGCGGCACTCATCACTTCGCCTATGGTGCAGCCGTAGTAGGCAGCTATCCATTGCCAAAGCGTCCATTGGTCAGGTGTGATGATGGGCGTTTCATCCATCACCGATAACACCGACTTGGGCTTGCTTTCCACGGAACCCGTTTGGTGTACTTCCACGACTAAACCCGAATACAAGCGATTCTTCCCAAATTGTACTTCCACACGCACGCCAAAGCGAATGGCTGCCACAAGTTCTTCTGGCACAAAATAGGTATAAGGCTTCGGGATTGCCAAAGGCAAAACCACCGAAACATAGGTATGTGTTCCTGCTACGAAGTGTAAATCAGCTGTAGGATTTGATTTCATTGATAGGTATACAACAAGAAGGGGATGGAAGTTCAAGGAATTAAGCACAAGAATCAAGTTCAACATCAAATTGATGATTGCGCTTGAGACTTGTACTCGAATTGTATGGGCGTGTTCAAAAGATTATCAAAGAGCCAATTATATTAGATATCGTATAAACTTATTAAGGCATCGCATTAACCTTCTCAATCATTTCCTGCACGTGTTCATCCTTTGGTTTTAGTTCTAATGCTTTTTCATAGCAGAGGAGGGCTTTTTCCTTGTTTTCTAATTCAAAATAAAGCTCCCCTAGACTGTCGTGTGTATTGGCATCTTCTGGGAAAATCATCGTATTCATTCTGAAAACACAACGCGCTTCATCTAGTTTGTTCGCATCTTTCAGTACATAGCCATAGGTATTTAGTTCGCTGCTTCTGCGTGCTTCACGGGAGTATTTGCGAGCAATCGGCAGTAGATTTTCCTCTACGTATTCCGCGCCTTTTTCTGCGAATAATTCGCCTAATTTATTGGCTAATCCATAGCGTGCCCTTGTTGGAATACCATTGAGCAATTGCGCCATATCAGTCTCTAAGTCCGTTACAGGAGATTCTACGATGCGCCCTAGTTCTTTCCCATCCTTATAGAAAATAAAAGTCGGTACACGGTGAATATTCATGCCACGTTCTTCGTGGGTTGGGCTTTGCTTATAGTTTGGACTAGAGCGATCCAAATTGACAAGCGTTAGCTTCGATTCATCAAATTTCAAGAGATCTAAGGTTTTATAAAATTGCGGTACTGCCAAGCGACTATCGCCGCACCAAGTCCCCATAAATGCCTTAATTTCTATATCTTTTAATTTGCCTTTGCACAGTTTCAACACTTCAGGCTTTGGCTCATAAGCATCGTAGTTACTTTGATACCATTCTGAAAAAGGAGCTTCTAGCATCCCAGCACGGGTGCTTAGTCCGCTAAGTTGTGACTTTTCTTTTTTGTCGATTATTACCTTATTCAGATTAGAATTTGTACTTGTCTGAACGAGTGATTTACTAGTATTGCAGCTTGTCAGGCATACGCCCATAAAAAGTGCTGCCAGCGGAAAAATTTGTTTCCAAAACGAAGTAGGGAAATAGGTTGTCATAATGATTCTGTTTTTTTATACTGCAAGTATAGGGGCGTTTAGAATCAGAGCGACACAATGAATTTTAAAGAAGCTTAAATGCTTTGTTAATGGAGTGTTTTTTGAACGTAGATGCGCGGAGGCGCAGAGAAATTAATTTAGAGCAGAGATTTGATATTGAAAAATAGCATTGAAAAACAAGCTAACTACACTGTAACAAAAGTTTATTTGTATTTTGACTAAGCTTATTTTTTTAGTATTCGAGGCGTAAAATTGGGAACATAACTGGTTATGAAGCCCGATTTTGTAACGAAGAAAACTGGAAAAAGAAGCAGTCATAAATGCAAA
>CALGLY010000483.1 GCA_937959095.1 uncultured Saprospiraceae bacterium | reverse complement strand
GTATAGCCTAGCTACATAAGACATTTTTTATTTTTTTTAGAAGGGAAAAGAATAAGTATAATGGCTCAATTTATTGAAGCGTTTTCACTAAGTATCAAGCAGGCTTTAAGTTGCTTGGCAATAAATCATCGAGTGATAAGTCTATTGCTTTGCGTGTCTTAAATCCTGATTTTTTATGCTTATTCAAGACAAAGTGCATATTGGATAAATTGTATTCTTCTCGGAGCAAATCTATCGTACTGATTTGCTTTGCGGGAGTCAATTTTGCATCTAATACAACTAAATTGACGTTGGCTAAAGCCATTAAAGGCAGTACGTTTTGCCCATTTATTTCATCATTCAAAATCACTACCAAATCATAGCTTGCTTGCCATTCTTTGAGTTGTGTTTCCCATTTCGCTTTCGTAAATCGCAGATAGGCAGGATTGGTAAGCCGCACGATATCTAGGTTTTCTGCTACATTAAGTGCAGTCCTATCGCTATTTTCGCCTTTTCGCATCACATCATTCACATCTACAAAGAGAATGTGCCGATCTTGCTGAAGGAGTGCTTTTATCAAATTCCAAGCATAAAAAGAAGCACCTTTTGTGGGCTTAAAGGAATTGATGCAAACAATCGCTTTTTCATTCAATAAGCCCTTTAGTTCTAGCTGCACCGCTTCCTTTTGGAAGTGCTTTATGCTTGCCTCCACTGATTTCAATTTTGGTACGATAGAAGAAAGTGCAATCAAGGAAGTAGATTCTATCGTATAAGCATCTTCTACTTTTTGACTGAAGAGTCGGATTAAGAAAATCAACCCAATCATGCCGAATAAACCTAGTAAGATAGCTACTATTTTGATGATGATGCCATTCGGAGATATTGCCTCTTTTGGCACTACCGCTGGCGTGATGATTCTGTGAAATGCAATATCAGCGGCACGTGCAATTTCTGCTTCTATTTTTTTCTCATTCAAGAAATTATAGGACTGCTGATAGATTTCAAATTCTCGATTAAGCACCGTGAGCATACGCTCATTTTCAGGAATAGCAACCAAAAGTTTTTCTGATTCCTCAATATCGTTACTCAAGCGTTCATATTTTATTTCTAGATTTTTTCTGGTATTGTGGATACTTTCAGTGAGGTAAGTCGTTAAATCTGCTGTTTTTTTATCTACTATTAATACGCGCTCATCTTCGGGCGTATAGGTGAGCAATAATTCTCTCTTTTCGGCTTGTAGTGCCTTTATATTTTTTACAATTTCGGTAGATAATAAATCTGTAAATGCTTCAAAATTGGGAGCTAAAGCTAAAAAATCATCCTTTCCAGCTTCTATGTACGCATCCAAATCACGGATTGCTTCCAGGTTCATTTTTAGATTCGTCTGTTGTATTTTTAGCTGTGCTATTTGGCGCAAATCGGTTTCGGTTTGCTGCCGAATATTCGCGATGCCATGAGAATCTCTAAAAGTTTGAATTTTTCGTTCAATACCTGTGAGCTTATCAATGACTGTACCTATTTGTCCTTGCAAAAAACCTACGGTCACATCTGCCGTCTGAAACTTCGATTCGATATAATCTTCGATATAGGTTTCTGCTAATGTATTCGATAATAATGCCGCCTTTTTAGGAATCGCTGATTTATGACTGATTCTGATAACTGCAACATCCTTGTCTATTGCTGCAATATCAAGCTGCCCTTTTATTTTATTTATTAATTTCTGCCGACACCAATACTTGAATTGATAATTATCGTTGATTGAAATACCTGTCTTTTTTTCTATTAATTGTTCATTCAATGCAATGTATAGGCGAGAGCCTTCCACTTGAATAGTGTCTCCTAAAATTGCTTCCAATACTATCCCTTTAGGACTAGTAAGTTGGTACTGTAACGAGTCTGTTATCATTATATCAAAGAACTCATCATAATGCATCGTATCTATACTCAAAAATTCAATTAGTATAGGCGATTCATCATATAATTCAGTAGTTTTTATTTGTCCTATCCGATATACTTCTATATCAAAATCTACTTTATCTAAGGCTTTATTGAGCATCACCTCCGATTGTATCACCTCTATTTCTGCTGCTATTTTATTAGAGGTTGCGAAGATATCTAGGTCTTTAAATAAATTGCTATTCGGAATACCCTCGCCTATATCTGCTAGTTTTAGTTTCGATGTACTCTCATACATCGGCGTTACATAGCTGACATACTTACTCGCTGCTAGATAAGCCACTAGCATTGCCAATACTATAATCGGCAAGCCTTTCAGGTACGGCTTTAGCGTTCTAATCATATCTTCCATGCCTTTGTGTTTTTAAATATTGGAACGACTGCGTTTTGCTTTTCAAATCGAATTGCTACCTGAATGCTCCGTATAAAATCGCGGCAGCACTAATGGTAGTAGTAAATGGTATGATGGTAGAAACACGCTTATCAAATTCCTTGTGCTTTCTTGATGGCACAATCATTACATCGCCTGGGTAGAGTTGAATATTTTTATTTAAATAATCGCCTGATTCGCTTAAATCTACGTTCGCTATTTGCACGTCTTCGCCTTGTTGTCGAAGGATTTTTACATACTTCAAATTGGCATAACTATCGAAGCCTTGACAGCGTGTGATGAGTTCAAGTAAGGTATTATAATCCTTATCTAAAGTCAGCACTTGAGGTGCTTTTACCTCGCCGAGTACTGTTATTTCCTTGTTCAGCACCTTTACATCTACTACTGGATTGACAATCCACTTTGCGAAGCGTGCTTTAAGACTGTCTTTGAGCTGAATAGTAGTGTTGCCCGTTACAGGCGTAGTGCCAAGTTTTGGTATTTCAATGTTTCCGTTCGCATCCACAAGTAGCCATTTTCCATATACTTCATTTGAATTGTAGATGCCATAAACAGAACCAATGCTCAACTCTTCTTGCCCCCAAACGCTTATTCCAATCTTATCTCCTTCGCGGATTTGATATTGATAGTCTGGATTGAAGAAGAAGGCGCTATCTAGCACCTGTGATGCTTTTCGTTCTTCTTTGGCTTCCATCAGCAAGTTTGTTGTTTTGCAAGATGTGAAGAAGCCTAGAAGCCCTATAAAAAATAGCCATTTCATATACTATACCAGTTATGCCAATTGAAAAAGTCGCTTGAAAAAGCTAGGATTTGACTGCTCAAGCATTTTTTTTACTTCGAG
>CALGLY010000482.1 GCA_937959095.1 uncultured Saprospiraceae bacterium | reverse complement strand
TGCCCGAACAAGCGGAGCAGGCGGGTTTCCTTCTAAAAAATCGAAAAAATAAGTCCGTAGCGACGGCTATGCACTGATTTTTTCAATTCTTTAGAAGAAGAAAATATCTACGCCATAATGGGTACCTTATTTATTGCCGATTTCCTTAGGAAAATTGAAGGTTTGAAAATATAATTTTTAAACGCAAATTATACTTTCAAACCTAATATGTTATTCCTTACTATCCAATAAATTAGAATGTAAAATTCAATCCCAAGCTTGGCAAAATAGGAAGCTGATTTATACGTTCATACTCTACTCTATCGAAGAAGAAAATATTATCTCTATTGTAGGCATTTGTTACACTTAGCACCGCTTCCAATTTTGAATATTTTGAAAATTCAAAGGTACGTTTCAATGATAAATCTAAGCGATGATAATACGGCAAGCGACCATCATTCCGATCATCAGAATATAAAATTCCTAAATCTGCATTCCCCGAAAGTACATCTGAATCCAAGCCATCCGTAAAATTATACTGCGAGTAGAAGCCCTGTGTCAGCGTAAATGGAAAACCTGATCCCATATTCCAACGTGCACTTGCTTCCCAAGCATCATTGCTCCCAAAATTATAAGTAGCCAATAAATTTACGTTATGCCGACGATCAAAAATTGTAGGATAGGTCTGTTCTCCATCATAGCGATTAACAAAACCTAAGGAATATGTTCCCCACAAGTACAAGTCCTTCGTCTCATATTTAGCAGAAAAATCTACTCCATAAGCCTTACCCGTCTCCGTTGAAAAATTCGGATCTTGTTCACTTAATTTATTTCTATTTACAGCAATTAGTTGCGTAAAATTCTTAAAATAGCCTTCCAAATTCAGTGTCAAATTATTACTCACATCCACCTCAACACCACCAATAGCATGTACCGATTTCTGCAAGCGATGATCCGTCGGTTCACGTGTACCAGGCTTGAAAATACTCTCCTCTGGTCCTGCCAAAAACCCAACAAACAAATTAACAATATCCTGCTCATTTACCGAACTCACCAGGTTTTGCGAGTATAAGCCCCCCGCGAACTTTAAGCGTACATCATCTGTAATATTGTATTTTATCCCTAAACGTGGCTCAATAGACACATCAGCTTGCGAAGCATAAATCTGTGCGCGCAAACTCGGTTCGAAAATCACTCTATCCAGTTTTTGCTTAAACTTCACATAAGCTGCCAATTCTGTTGTAAAATCACGCTGTTCGATTGTATTCCCCAGAAAATTTCTAAACTTAAAATCCGTATTCAAGCCATTAAACACAAAACCATATTGAATTTGACTGTTCTTCAAAAAAGTAGAGAAATTCAGACGTGCCAACAAGTTCGTAATACCACTAATACGCGGATTCCCATCATTTTCATCCAACTCAATCCCATAATCCGAAAAACCCACCGTACCATCAATCACTACCGAAGAACTAGGAGGCACGAGCGTAAAGTTTGCACCACCACCTGTCGTTATCCAATTCAAATTCGCGACATTCGCAAAATTTACCCGATCTTTAAAATTAAACCCAAATAAATTTAGCTTCGTACCATTCCCAGAAAGAAAGGATATCTTCCCATACAAATCCGTAAAATTATAAGGCAAGCCTGTCTGGTTGATAGGCGCGTAATTATAAAAAATATCTGCTGTCTCATTTATATAAGAATGCTTCCCTGTAATCATAAAAGACGAACTAGCCCCCGTATCTGAGTTCAATTTTCTAATCGGCCCTTCAAATAGCACCTTCGACTGAAAAGGATTCACCGACACCGCACCACCATAGCGTTTCTTATTCCCTTCCCGTGTCTTGATGTCTACCACTGCCGAAATACGTCCACCATATTCCGCATTAAATCCTCCCGTCAATACATCAATACTACGTATCGTTTCCGTCTCAAAAACCGAGAAAAACCCAATCGAGTGAAACGGATTATAAATAGTCATACCATCCAGTAATATCTTATTCTGAATCGGCGAACCACCACGAATATAGAGCTGCCCCCCTTGGTCTCCAGTCACAATCACACCAGGTAATACTGGCAAATATTGAGCAATATCCGCTACACCACCCGTCGAAGGCAACGACCGAATCTGTTTCGGAGTCACTGTCATCTTCGAGATTTGCACATCCGAGCGCGCCTGTTCCCGCTTTCCCGATACATCTACAGTAGCCAACTCTACGCCACCCGCTTGAATCTCCAAGCGTTGATATGTTATTTTTCCACTCGTCACCCGCACCTCTACCGAGATACTATCATACCCAATGTAAGTTCCTATCAATTTATATGTTCCCGACGCCACATTTGTAATGCTAAAAAAACCATCTAAATCTGTCGTAGTTCCTATATCTGTTCCATCTAAGCGCACATTACCATACATAATCGGCTCCCCAGATTCCCCATCATACATATTTCCACGCAGTGTCCCTTGCGCCGATAAAACTATTGTGGCTAAAACCGCTATAAGCAGCGTAAAAATGTAGTGTTTCATTCCTAAAAATTAATAATTTGGTAAGTAGAGCCGCAAGTACGCGCTCCTATGCCAATCACAGTTGGCATTAATACAACGCATTCTAAGCAGCATACGCTGTGACTTATTTAAGGCAAATCCTAATATAACTAGCCTAAAGTTCTATTACTTATTATTGAGAGTTGCCTAAATTAGGCTTTTCGGCTGCGAATATACGGGAATAGTTTTAGAGTTTTCTATACTAAAAACTAGGACTCATTCAAAATTCCTGCATTTCAAATTTAGAGAAAGGCGTGTTACACTCGCTGCACACACATTCCTAAAAACTTAGTAGTCAGTCAAGTTAATAAAGTGTGTGATTTTATTATTGGGAGTTGCCTAAAATCAGAAAAGCCTTCACTCAAAAAATGAGCGAAGGCTTTTCCTTCAATGAAAGGAGACCGAAGTCTCCTCTCTTCTGTATTATTTTATACTAGATTACTCTAGGATAATCATCTTCTTAGTTGCTGTGAATTCCTTCGTAGCCAAAGTGTATGATAGTACACCTGGAGCCAAAGTCTTCGCGTTCAACTCGATAGCGTTGTAACCTTCTACAAAGTTTTGGTTGATAACCTGTAACACTTTACCAGTTGCATCAGAAACAGTCAATGTTGCACGCTCTGCTGTTGGCAAAGAGAATGCGATTGTAGTTACTGCATCAAATGGGTTAGGTGTGTTCTGGAACAACTCGAAACCTGCTACATTGAAGTTCAATGCTACATTCTGAAGTTCACCAGCCTTAGTATAAGCTTCTGCTGCTGTGCGGCTTGAGTTTAAGCTTAATGCTTCGCTCAATACTACATCTTCCGTTGCAGTGAAAGTTAAACCAAATGCTTCGTTACCAGTCGCGTTATCATTCCAACTTGCAGTCAATTGACCATTGAAGATACCGAAGTTAGCAGCAGTTGCTGCACCATCTACGATGTCTACTAGTTCAAGACCTGCGAAGTCTAGAGTGAATTGGTAACCTGCGATAGTATTCAAGTCAGCAGTGAAGTTTACAGTTGTAGTTTCACCAGCCTTGATTACTCTGTTATCAACATTCAATCCAAATGAACCAGTCGCGTTACGACCTTCTGTTCCGATTGCTGCATTAGCAGTTACATTACCGTTCACATCACCAACTTTAATACCTACGAAGTAAGCATCTAGGTGATTTTCAGCCAAGTTGTTGAAGTTCATTACTTCAGGGAAGTTCTCAGCGAATGGATTTGCTGGATTAGCAAATGTGTGATCCTTAGCAATAAATCTCCAAGATGTATTGTTCGGGAAGTCTGACTCAATATTCAAGATAACCTTACGTAAAGTTACCATATCGAATGTTGTAATAGAACCAGAATTGTTCACATCAGCTGCAATCAACTTGTATGGTGAATCTAATAAATCAACACCTAAGATGTGCTTAGAAATCAACACAAGGTCGAATGTAGACACACCATTCAATGGATTATCGTCACGCTCAGGAGTAACTGTATAGTCATTTCCTACTTCCAAACCTGCAAACATGAATGAACCATCGTTAGATGTCATTGCTTGAGAGCTTGCATTACCAGAAAGGCTTACTTCTACACTTTCAACCATTTCACCATCTTCAGTTTCAACTGTACCGCTGATTGCAGCACCGTTAGGACCTGGACAGTTAGTGTTTGGCTGATTTGCTTGAATATTCACAAATGTAGTACAGAAGCTAGTGTTACCAGCAGCATCCTGTGCCCACAATGTTACTTCTACAGTTCCAATTTCACCATTGTTACAATCAAACGTACGGTTGATTGAATCTGGGTATAAGGTTGGATCTGCAAATGTCAATGTTACATCTGAACAGAAATCATTACTACCTGCATCGAAATCAGAAGCCCATAGTTCTACCATACCTGTTGGCATCAAGTCTGCACTTAGACCGAAGATACAGTAAGCTGTAGGAGCCTTGCAATCTTTAACTTCAAATTCTACTGTTTGACGCTCTGTGTTACCACAACCGTCAGTTACTTCTATTACGAATGAGTGCGTACCAATTGGGTATAGACCAGCAATCTTGTACTCACCATCACCTGTTGCTTCAATTGATGCAAATGGATCTGCAATTGCAGACTCACCAAATGGACGTAATGTGTGTCCAACTGTTAAGCTTGGAGAACAAGGATCAGTTACTGTAAACTTGAAGTCTACATTTGCTGTACAGTTCTCGTCTTCACCACCACAGTAAGGACCATCTTGTGTAATATTAATCGTAGGAGCAGTTCCATCATTCACCTTCAAGATTTGACGGTAGATGATGTTACCATATGCTTGTGCAGAAACATAGGTTTCTGTAACACCAGAGAATTGCGATACCGCATTCCATGATGGAATGTTTTGGTATGGGAAATCACCAGCATCAATCACTACGAAGTCACCATCAAAACATAAATCTGTTACATCGTAAATATCACAGTTTGCTGCTTCATCTGCATCATTGATGTCAAATGCACCTCTGCTTGTATAGATGTAGATTGGCGCGCCACAACTTCCATCATATGCTCCTGTAAAGTCATGATCTTCATTACCATCATCGATATCATTGATACCATCTGGTCCATCATCTACACAGTCTGCACAACCATCTGCGTTACTTGTGCTTGCATCACGGTAACGTAAACTTACTTGCTGTCCTGCTCCGATTAAGCCTGCTGGACGTTCTACGATTGCTGCCTCTGTATTCGATGGATTCCAAGTACACCAGTTGATTAGGTGGTACTCTCTTACTACTTTGTAACATGCGCCTTCTTGTGCTTCAAATGTACTTTCGTTCACTTCTAAGCCCCAGAAATCACAACCGTTATTCGTCAAGATATCATCTAATCTAGACTCGGCTGGCAAACCAGCTCCATCTTCACAGTATACTTCTGCATCTAATGGGAAGGTCATCTTCCAATCGCTGCATGGTAGTACATTGTAACGTCCTTCTACGATGTTGGAACGGTTACCACATACATCATCTACTTGCATACGGTAAGATACTACACCACTACGGCAAGTCGCATCGAAACCACTGAAGTCTGCTGATAGAATGAATAATCCTGATCCTTGCTCACAGTTGTCGCTGAAGAAGAACTCAAAGAAACCTAATTGACTCAACGCAAAGTCTGCTACTGCATTGATTGGATCATCTGATAAAGATGCTTGTACCAAATCATCTACTGCTGGATCATTACACTTGAAGGTTGATTCGAATCCTGCCACTTGTGGTGGAATCTTATCTTGTACAATTACACTTACCATACAGTAGTTGTAGTTGATACCATCATCATCTATTGTGCGTTGGAAATCAATGCCACTTCCATCTTGTGTCAAGTCTCTATCGTCATCTTCATCAATCACGCCATCGCCATTGAAATCGTATGCTGATAAATCATTCACTCGGAAAACGACCCTTGTTTCTCCTGTACATCCATCTGCTAAATCTTCTGCTGTGAAGATTACATAGTCGCCAAAGTCTTCATCCTCTGGGAAACCATCTTCATCACTATCTGCATCCATACGAGCTACAGAGAACTGTACCGTTCCACAGTTGTCGTAAGAACCATCATCAAATACAGAGGCTGGTACAATTACTGCACAATCTGATTCAATACCGAATAAATCGATACCATATTGACTGTATAAAGACTCACCTGATCCTAAAGATACCGAGTGACTTGTTTCACAAATCGCTACTGGTGCTACATCATCAAAGAAGTAGAAGCCTTCTTGTGATGTACCTTCATTACCACAACCATCAAGGGCGCGGAAATCAAACGTAAAGTATCCGATTGGAACATTTGGTATTACATTATCAATGGAACCTTGCTCGATCTCTAGCTCTGGTGTTGTGCTTACTTCTACAATTGTGCCGTTTACATTCTCGTAAGAAGTAATCGTTACAAACAATTGTACATTACCACTACAATCATCGAAAATTGCTGGTGCATCGAAAATTAAATCTGCTGCACAATCATAGAAAGGACTGCCACCTTGGTGCCAGAATCCTACATCATCAATGAATGGATCGGTACTGTCACCTACCTTGATTACCTGTGGTAAGATATCTATCAATTCTAGATGTCCATCACACCAGTTATATACGGTCCAATCACGGAATAGCTTATAAGCTCCTCCGCCATCACATATTTCTACTGAATTACCATCTATCCAGTCAATAGCATAACCACATGCTGCATGACGTGGGTCAGCTGGTGTTTCATCACCACTCACATTCGTGAAATAACTATCTTCTACACCCCCTAAGTCGATGCCTGTACCTTCATTGATAAACAATGGTGTTGGATCGTAGTTTGGAATCCATGTTGCTAACTCTGGGTACCATCCTGGATCACTTGCCCATAGTTCATAAATCGCTATTGGATCAATATCCGTACCACATTCTACTTCTATCTCTATTTGTGGGAATACGATGTCTGGCTGTATTACACATACCATCTGTACACTTGAATTGCCTGCTGCAACGCCACAAGCATCTACTGCACTAATATAACGGTAGTAACACTTAAATACAGATGGTTCTCCCATCTCTACCATCATCAAATCCCATGGAATATCATCAGCGATGCCATTTCCATCTGGATCTAAACCACCAAAATAGTAATCATCATCTGTACAATCTATTACTTCGCATGCCCATGGACCTACTACTAATTCATTGCTACAGTTATCTACTACTGTATATATATCATTTGGATTTGATATAAATAATACAGAATCCGCCAATGCTATTGAACCTCCTCGTGGTCCTACATTATTTGTCAATAATGCCAATAATTCGCCATTATCTTCATTACAGTTTACTGTATAATTATCTGGTCCGCCTACTAATACTGGTGGTGTCTTATCTTCTATTAAGATACGTCCCCAACACTTGTCTTCCAAGTATGCTGGATCTGCCAATTCGAATTCACCGTCCAATAACGTATTTCCGCCACATACATTCAACGTACGACGTGTAACACATACATCAAAGTATGTACCACATTCTATCGCAGAAAAATCATAGATTGGGTAACCTTCATCTGTTGTTCCTACTAGATTTGGTAAAGTAAAGATATCATCTGTATTTGCATTTGATAACTCTACTATATACTCCAATGCTGGAATTGTAATATCATTCCCGTCATCATCCTGACCGATTACAATCTCTCCAGTTGATCCAACACATGGATCTTCCAAGATTAAATCCGCTGTAATCACTACAGAACATGCTGCATCTACACTTACGTGTAAATCATCATTACATACTAATGGTGGTTGTACTACATATAAGTTTGCAGAACAACTCTTACCAGCAAATAGATTAGTATCTCCACATGCATAACCTGGAGCTGCTGCTGTGAATGTAATCGTATGCTGACCAACTGGAACTAATACATATATAAATGTACCTCCAGATAATAGCCAATTACCATCACCACAATCCGTTACTGTCGCATCCGTATAGTATGGTGGTGGTGCAGTAGGATCCGTCAAATCAAATGCTGGTATAACACCTGCACAGCTTGATGACATGATAATATCTCCTTCTTCACCACATACTTCTAAGGATGGTAAATCGAAATAAATCTCCGACGCAAATGCGTATAAATACTCAAAATTGTCGAAATCAATTCCTTGGAAATCACAACTTGCAACTTGATAGAACGTTTGTCCATCAAAATCACATGTAAATTCTACATCGCGATCTTCGCATGTAATTTCGGCTACAAAACCTGCGCCTTTTGCATTATCACCATCTGTGTCAAACTGAAGTGTTAAACAGCCACTATAATCTAAACAGTCACCGATCACCCAGCCACCATTTGGTGAATCTGCTACAGATGCGCCTGTCAAACTAACATGAGTTTGTTGCTCATCTGCAATTGTTAATACATCTCCATTTTCCAAGTCAAATGACTTGAATTGGATTTTTAGTACTTGCATGCTATTCATATCAGGACATATAGTCACTGAAGATGAACTTGCTGCTTCATCATTGTAAGGGTCTGCTGCGCCGCCACCATCTGTTACAATAGTGCTACCGTTTTCACATGTGTGTGTCCACACATTTTCATCGGCATCATACGTAGAATCACCTGTTACAATAATGCCCCCTTGCGCGGATACAGTAAATGATATTAGACAGCATGCTAACATCATCATTCCTGCTCGGCTCAGGCGGCTCAACCACTCTTGTGGAATGCTTGTAAAATTCGCCTTTTTCATAAGATAAAACCTGGTTTAAATTAGAAAATGAGAAGTCTAGGTATAAAAAACAAAACTAAATCCAAGTTGAAAAACCTTGAGATTTACCATTACACCTTGAGAAATAAGTGTAGGTACAGCATCACCAAGTTTAGTAGAAAGTTGAATAGAAAATAAGGACTTGTTGGAAGATATTCCAATAGAAAGGATTGACTCACTCTATAACAAGACTTAACGTACTTTACTACTCTAAAAAACGTGTTGATACATACTCTATGTTGCAAAAATAAACTTCTTTTCAAAAAAACCTTATGATAAGAGGCTTTTTTTTAAGAAAAGATTTTTATTTTTTCATACATCTATCGAAGAAAAATCAAAGTGAAGGATACAACATTAAGTTACTCTATACTCAAAAACATAACTTTAACATTGCAAGTATATGTAAATATTTTAAATTTTTCCAATATAATTTACGGGACTAATGCCCTTTAATTCCTCTTTCACCTGATTATCAACGGATAAAGTCTCTATGAAATTATAAATTATTTTTCTATCTATCTCTTTTTTTCCTCTTGTAAGCTCTTTTAACGTTTCATAAGGCTTCTGGTAGCCTTCTCGTCTAAGAATATTCTGAATGGCTTCTGCTACTACCATCCAATTGTTTTCTAAGTCTTGACGAATGGTTGCTTCATGGAGTAACAACTTATTTAGGCCTTTAACAATTGACTGGAATGCAATTAAACTATGAGCGAACGGTACACCAAGGTTTCGCAAAACAGTACTATCAGTAAGATCTCGTTGCAATCGAGATATGGGTAGCTTTGTGGCTAAGTGATGGAATAATGCATTAGCTACTCCAAGATTTCCTTCAGCATTTTCAAAGTCGATGGGATTCACTTTATGAGGCATTGCCGATGAACCTACCTCTCCTTTAATTACCTGCTGTTTGAAATAGTCAATTGAAATATATGTCCAAATATCTCTACACAAATCTATCAGAATCGTATTTATCCGCATACAAGCCTGTAATAAAGCGGCTAGGTTGTCATAATGTTCGATTTGGGTAGTTGGAAAGGAGCGTTCTAAACCCAAATAATCTGCTACAAATCGTGCTGCAAAATCATGCCAATCGTAAGCGGGATAAGTAACAAAATGAGCATTCATATTCCCTGTGGCTCCTCCAAATTTTGCTGAAAATGGAATGTTCTTTAACTGCTTTAATTGGACTTCTATACGGTTTACAAATACCTGAATTTCTTTGCCAAGGATAGTAGGTGATGCTGGCTGCCCATGTGTGCGAGCAAGCATCGGGATTTGTTCCCATTCTATAGCCCTCCCAGATAATTTAGCAAGTAATTTTTTCATTTGAGGAAGATAGGCTTCCTGTATTGCTTCTTTGAGGGAAAGAGGTATTGCTGTATTATTAATATCTTGAGAAGTGAGTGCAAAGTGGACGAATTCTTTATATGCACCAAGCCCGATTTCTTCTAGTTTTGTTTTCAGGTAATATTCTACTGCTTTCACATCATGATTGGTGGTACGTTCAATTGTTTTAATTTGCTCTGCATCAGCTAAAGAAAAGTTTTGCCAATTCGTTGCTAATTGCTCAAGACTTGCACGTTTTATGCCTTCTAACTGGGGAATGCCAAGGTCGTGTAGGGCTATCAAATATTGAATTTCCACCCAAACTCGATATTTTATCAACGCAAATTCAGAAAAGTAATTTACAAGTACTTTTGTCTTTGTGGCATAGCGACCATCAACAGGAGAAATAGCAGTCAACATATATAGTATGCATGTTTCGTTAAAAATGATAAAATTACTTCCTCTTTATGATTTGCAAAACTAGCATTCTAAAGTAACAATTAAGGGTATTTAGTCAAAACTTCAACCGTTCAACACTAATTTTAAAGAAATGACTACCACTCCATAAACTATCAAAAAAAATGACCAACCTTTTAAATAAACCGTCGTAAGATAAATACAGGTCAAAATAACTCACTAGAACAGAGAAATAGGGAGTATCTGTCATTCAATTTTATCCCGAAAGGAGTAAACTGAACGTTTTTTTTTCTTTAAATCGGTTTTTCTTTCATAAAAAATAGCATTAAAGAAAAAAAATAGCATTAAAGTAGCTTCTTAGTTAAGACGATTAAAAAATGAAAATTCAATCTAAAGCACTACTGTTATTATTAGCACTTTTTATTACCACGATAAGCTATGCTCAAATTGACTCGCTTATCCCACCTTCTCACAATAGCCTTGGAGCAAAGGTTCTATTTACGAATTATGGTATTCCTAATTCGATTGACACCTTGCGGATAACGAATGGCTTAGAAGTGCTTTATATAAGGAATGTAACTCCACGCATTAGCTTCGCCTTGCCTATTAGAGCAGGAGTGGTTCATTTACCAGAACGTGTAAATAATGAAAATTATCTGGGAGTAGATGGTTTACTTCATCTTAACTTTGTGGATAATGATCGAAATGTAGTCCCCTATATTTTTGCTGGTGGTGGTGTGATGCTCGAAAATATGGATACTACTAATTTTCAATTGCCTGCGGGCTTGGGAATTAATTTCAAAGTAGGAGATAATTCCTTTTTGAATGTCCAAGGAGAATTTCGTTACTCGCTGTCGGAGCAGCGCAATAATATTCAGGCAGGCATTGGGTATATTTATCGCTTTGGAAAATCAAAAGTAGATACTGATAATGATGGCGTGCCTGATGAGGAAGATCAATGTCCAGAGGAAGTCGGGTCAATAGAACTAGCGGGTTGTCCTGATACGGATGGCGATGGTA
>CALGLY010000481.1 GCA_937959095.1 uncultured Saprospiraceae bacterium | reverse complement strand
AGGATAGAATGGCGCGTTCTTTCCATTGTGCTACTATTTTTGCCCATTTCGCCAATTTACCTGAAAGCGGACTAAGCAATTGATACCCATTTCCGATAATGATAAGACGCGCATCAGGGTGCAAGCGTCCGAGCTCTTTCAGGCTAAGTCCATTGACATTTTGCTCATTCCAAGCACGACGTAGGTCATTATTATAGAAATAGCGATGAATGAACACCTCATTTTCTAAGAAACGCTCTTGCAAATAATTAAAAAAACGCGCTCGATGACTATCTCCCGACTCGCGATCGAGCAGGACCAGATATTCAGGAGGACGTGTTTGGGCGGAATATTGAAAATCAATCATGCCTCCTTGTGCTATGGTTGCATCAATCGTTTTTTTCGCACTAAAGACTTGATGGTCGGACTCGGCGCGTTTGCGAAGCCCATTTAGGAGATTATCAAAATCGTTGCTTACCTCAATAAGTGGTTTTTCTTCGGTTTCGATATTCCATATAAAAGGCGGTTTGTTGTGGCGATCTACTTCTGCTACGAGTTTGCGCCGCTTGCGTTCTCGCCATAGCAGGATGAGTGCTGCGAGTAAGGTAGCAATAAGCGCGAAAAGCAATTTCAACCACTGATAATGATCGGTATAAAATTGTTGCCATTCATCTAGTTCAGGTGTTTTTAGGGATAAAATATCCGTATGAATAGGGTAGTCCTTATAATCAAAAACGAATGCTCGTACGGTTTGATCTTCTTCGGGGAGTGTATCTTTTTCTATGCTAGGTGGCTGTTGGAGTTGTGGCTCGAAGTAGACCGTAAAGGTATCCTGTCTGCTATCAATAAAGCGGGTACAAATACTTGCATCTTCCAAAAGCGTATCGCCTGCGGTATAGTTCAGGCAAAAATCCTTATTGAAGCGATATACTCCCAATAAGGAAGAGTCACCACGGGTGTTATTACTACAAAAAAAGGCATTTTGTATCGGTAATCTAAATTCTTGCAAGTCGATTTCCTCGAAGCAGATGACATAAGTAGAATCTAAATCTGCGGTGAATTCTTTCTCGATGCTCCTAGAGAAATTGGGCGGCGGAAAAAGCAGCATCCAAATCAGTGGGATGAGCAAGAGTGCCAAAAAAGAAATAGCAGGAACTAGCCAATTGTCAGAGCTTGCTGATGGAACAGGGCGATTAGCTAGCGTTTCCGCTTGTACCGTTTCTACACGTTTCAGAGATTGATCGAAGAGAAGGTAAAAGAAGGCTTGCTCCTGTTCGTTCGTAGCGATGGCAGGCGCGAGGCTTTGTTTTAGTTGCTCAGCACTAATATCATCAGGAAGTTGTTCGAGTAGTTGTTGGAGTTGCAAGTGTTTATCTACACCAAATGCAAAGCCTTCTGCCTCTAGCGCGCGCAAGAGTTCAGCAAGGAGAGCATATTTGATGCTGGGTTCTATCATTTGTTTTTTTTCTATTGAAGATTATACAAATCCTTTAAACAAAAATACTATTATCAAGTAAAACTGCCCAAAAATAGTTGTTTTAGCTGGTTATGACAAGTTGGAGCTGTGTTCTAACCCAGATTTCCAATTATCGTATTCTAAATTTCCTTATTTTACACCTTATCATTAAGTAGCATGTGTTACTTATTACGGAGTAAGAAATGAAAACAAGTACAATTCTATTGGTAGTAGCAATACTCCTAAGTTGCAAACCCACATCCCGCCCAGAACTGCAGGAAGAACAAGTTGTTATAGAAGCTATAGTAGATAGTCTGCCTGAACCGATCGTGACGAATCCTTCAAAAAGCATAAGCGACCCTGCTTTAGCTCAATTTTTTCAAGACTTTGAAGTAGTAGAATTTCCTATCAAAATCAATGAAATTCCCGAAACGGAAGAAATTGATAAGGATACCGTTCGGAAACTATTAGGAGTAGACCCTGATGCAGAAGAAGGCTGGTATACGACCTTTTTCTATGGGTTGGTTTTTTATCAGCCTAATTATATAGGCTTGCTTCCTTTCCGAAATGGTACGCCTGGAGTAGCAGGAGTCAATAATTTCTATGTAGATCTATTCACCTTCGATTATGCGGGCAATCGTCTTGATAGTAAGGAGATTGGTTGTTACTGCTACGATTCTAATATGGGAAGTAATGAATATTTTGCTTCTGAGCTAAACATTCTAATAGATAGTTCGTATATTAAAATCAAGCAAAAGGATATTCATGCTACGTTATTCGAAAACGAAGCAGACGAAGCATTTGAAAAGATAGAAACAACTAATTATGACTTCAAACTAAGTGAAGAAGGTATGATTTTAGAGTAAATTACTCTAGCACTATAATAGTTTATTAACTTATTAGTTAAAGCTATATATGTACTTTACCCTACTTTGGGGATGTCTTCTATCTAATTAATCCTTACTTTTGCGTTAATAAACTGTTGAGTAGTTTTTTTAATGCTAAACAACAGAAATAATTGAGAGAGCGTAATAAAGCAAAAAACGAGAATACACTTGTGTTAATGAATAATTAGTAATTAACAACTTGTCAGCCCCTGGCTGATTAATAATTTGTCAGTCTTTGGCTGATAAGTAATTATTAACTATACATTATTAATATAAAACACATACAATACTAGTCTTCCTACCGAGTTCGATTTTTCCCTCATCTAAGTAATTAGAAGGTGTCTGTAAGATGCCCTTTAGCAGTATTATTTGTAATGCAATCAAGAAAAAGATGCAATCCTTATCAATGGTAACATTGATAATTGTATTTCTTTATCTCCTGTTCATTATAAAATGAACTGCACCTTGCTCTAAACAAAAGATTTAAGAAACGCAATTAATAATTGATAGTGACCGTGGCAAAGATGCACTTATTGATGGTTTGTACCCTTCGCTGTTCATTGTTAATTATTCATTGCTTTTATTCGCCTTGGGCGAGTGAGGAATGTTGAAAAAGAAATGTTCATTTTATAATGAAACAACTAGCTGTTAAAGAGTCTGTTGTGAAATTATTAATTGTCCATTATTAATTATTCATTCCTAAGCCATTTGCACATTTTTAATTCATTATTAATTAAAA
>CALGLY010000480.1 GCA_937959095.1 uncultured Saprospiraceae bacterium | reverse complement strand
AATTTTCAACTTTATCAACTTATTTTTCCGATATTCTTCGTTATTCGTCGCTTACAGAACCAGTTATGTGCGCTCCTCAAGCCTTGAACATCAAAAAAATAAGCACCCTAAAGTTGAAAATTACTTACGGGTTAATGCATTAGGTTTTCATATCCATTTATAGAGGATTATGGATATTTAGCAATCATTACAGGTTTGGTAATGCTTAGCTTGTCTGTTTGTAGTAGAATATAATATACACCATTTGCTAGGTTTTCAACTTGAAATTCTAACTGGTGATTACCTGCTTCATAATATTGATTAATCGCGATATCACGTACGCTCTGCCCTAAAGCATTTTGTAAACGAACATGGATGAAACCATTATCTGGAAGCTCCAAATCAACTATTGCTTTATAGCTAATAGGATTTGGCTGTACCGCTACTTTATATTCAGTAATAACGGTGTTATTCTCTACTGAATTGATATCAGGAGTAGTAGAGAAAGCACTACCTCCTTCATCTTCATCAGAAAAAGCAGTAGCCTCAAAAGGGATACAGCCATTATCTATATACCCTCTGAAAGTAGAACCTCGTTTAGCATGAAATCCTCTGCCTAATAGTACACTTTTACCAGCTCGGAAAGACCCTTCTGATCCACTAAAGAATTCAAATTTGTTGGTAGAAGAACTATATCCTACCATATCAGCAGCAACGAAATGAACACTTTCTCGCTGTCTCCAGTCATAGTCACTACCATATGTTACATTTGTGCCTACTATACTATGATCTATAACGATTGGCCCTGCAGTGTCGAGTTTATCCTGATTCCGTGTACTATCGGGGATGCCAGGCATATAAAATGTTCCTCCACATAACCAAGAACTAGGATCATCATCCGAAAAAATATTCTGACGAGGACAAGAACCTGTACCACAAGCAGAAGAGTAAGCTAAGACCGTTCTGAAACAACCTGTAGTAGGTTCTCCATAACCAGCATAGGGAGCAGTTCCTGCACTCGAAGTTTGAGTGAGCGAGTGGCTACAACCAACATTATGACCTAATTCGTGATGAAAAGTATAGGCATTGAAATTCCCAGTAGCAGTTACACTAAACTGAAGGCTATATGCAGCAGATGAGGATAAATAGGCAATACCACCACCACCACTTACCAATAAGGCACATTGATCAGCATCCCATAAGTTGCGCTGAACATGAACGTCATCCATAATACCATCTGTACTACTCCTAAAACTACTTAAATCAGTTGATTGACTTCCTGATTCCGTATAGTTAATTTCATAAGCTACGGCTAACTCAATGCTCATATTGATAGCGGCTCCTGTATTACCACTATTGATATAGCCTGTATTCGCTATATTGATAAGATTATTAATATCCATCAAAATATCAAATACGGCATCGTCAGCAGCAGGCGTATAAGCTACTAATACTCTCACATTGCACTCTCCTGTCAAAGCAGCCGATCTATTTTGACTACTAGTAGTATACTTATCAATTAAATCTGGATGTTGGAAATCTTCTTCTCTGCTAAGTTGGCTTGAGCTTGGAGGAATAGCATTCGGATCGGTAAGGCAACCTTCATCCTTTGACATATCCCAATCCACGATTAAGTGAAGTCCATTTCCAATTGGTCGAATTAGAACGACTTCATCTTCTAGAGCGATATGCCCTACCACATGTTCTCCTTTGTATACAAAATGAGCGATGCCTTGTTGCCCATCCACATTTCCTATCCAAGTTTTTCGGATAGGGTCATTTGATATACGGTTAGGATCTTTTTCTATCTCCACATTACTAGAATAATACGCTAGATCAATGTTGTTTCCTTCTAGTACTTCTACATTGATGTTAGCAAATTTTATTCCTCGTGTAAATTCCCAAGATTCCACTTCCCCATACAATTTAGTTTGAGCAGGAGTCATTTCATTTCTTGTTGAGCTAGGTAGATACTCAATCAATTGATTGGCATACATATAATTATTGGGAACAAAGAAGCAAAAACAAAGGAAGAAATAAATTACGACCTCCTTAGTTTGCTTCAATTGTTGAAGATATCTTATTTTTATATCATTGTTCTTTTTCATTTTTATAATAGTTTTAAAGAATGTAAATAAGGTGTTTTTGTAGCCAAAAACTTCGTACAGCAGCTCCAAATTTTGGATAGCTTTTTTTGTAAAACGCTCTATTAATAGATGATTATTTCAAGCTTTTTTTCAAAGTATTTAACTCCTCACTCAATGCTGCATTCTTTTTATCAAGCTCTAAAATGTATAGTGTTAGTTCTTCAACTTTTTCCAACAATAATCGCTGTGTCTCTCCTAAAGAGTGACTTCCTTCTTCTTCGATTTGAGCTGCACTAGGCATTTTAGGAAGATGACCTTCTTTATTAATATACTGTGCTAAGTCAGATAGTGGCATCAGCTTGTAGTCTGTTTGAAAAACATAGTCAGGCCAAGCAGAAGAAAGTTCTACAAATACCTCTTCGCAAATGGCTTTACCATCAACAGATAAATGATAACCAGCAGGCAGACTACTTGCGCCTATGCGAAGTTTGCCAGAAATTCTAGAATTTCCATTTACATGTAAGCGTTCTGATGGGTTGTTAGTCCCTAAGCCTAAGTTTCCGCTAGACTTAAGAAATAGAGAGTGCTGAGGTGCATTTTCTATTGTAGCAACATCTACAATCCCTGTAGCATTACCTGCTAAAATCCCTGCTGCAGGCTGTTTTTGAATTTTGAATTTCCCTGTTTCATCAAAACGGAACGTACCTCCAGTGGTACTTGCTGCTACAGACACCGCTTTACCATCTGTACGATCTAAGATAAAAGTAGCGGGAGCACCTGTGCGTGTACCTTTTACAATACCCACAACATCTAATGCAGCACTTGGGCTACTGGTGTTTATTCCTACATTATCATTCGTGTGAAGATTACTGCCCGAATTTGTCCATTGGGCAAAGCTTGTTATACTAGATGTACATACTAGTAAAATAAAAGATAGTTTTAATAAAATTTTCATGATGTTATTTTATAAGTTAAAAAATTAATAATTAGCTCAAGAAACCATTTGGTGGTTGCCCTAAATTAAGTGCTTTGTCACTTAACTTAAGTATGGTAATGGCATAAAAAAGACTGTTAATACATGTCTTCTTTAAGTTGTATTAATTTAGGATAGCTGAGTTTAAGTCTAAATTTTTAAAATAAATTATTTTGTCTTTTGATAATACAAGACCTAATCATAGAGGCCTTATAAATAAATCTTATAGCACTAAATCAAGAGTGCTTTTTTATACTAAACTCAGAATTTATAGCCACGTTTTAGCATTCATAAACTTACAGAAAAAATTGTGTGCCAAAAAAGTAAAGATTTGAATCAAAAAATAGATTTCACTATTAGTTTTTAATTATTCTACTCCATATCTTTTGTAGAAAGATAGATGTAAACCATAGAGCTATAAAGGAAGAATAAACCTTCCACTTTTTTTTGATAAAGAACTATTTTTAAATCTATAAGGCGAGTAGTGTATTTATTAGAGTTACGACTACTATCAGTTTATTTACGTTTTAAGTTATTCAGTATTTTCCATGTCACTTACGTGTTACAAATATACATAATTATTTTAAAGGAAGAAAATTTTCAAGTCCTACTCTATTTAAGTAACTCAAGTTGTGTGGTAGAAGGTAGAAAATTGTTACGCAACTTAAGTTATTTCCGTCCTTCTCCTCATAAAGGAGGATTTTGTCTAATTCCTCAAAAAGGTGGATTTCTAAGATGAATTTCTACGCCATCTTTGTATTGTCAATACAATTAAGGGCAAAAAAATAATTACCATGCCAACGAATGCGAATAGAAACAAGCAACCTACCTCCCTTCCTGAAAAAAAAACGATGCAAATCATCGCTTTAGCAAAGCAGGACGAAGAAAAGCAAAGTCTTGAGGGACAAACAACACTTGTAGAAACACCTACTAAGGAAACGCCTTCAGAGCAATTTTTTGTAGTGCATCGGCATTGGCAATTTGTAGTGAATTCGAGCATACGGAGAGGACGCGTTTTTTAGAATATCAAATTTAAAACACTCATGGAAAAAGAAGGAAATAGAAAATGCTGTCACTTGGGAGCGACTAGAACAGACCGTTCAAGGACGCGACAAAGGATTATATGAACCCGCAGCAGTACCACGTAGCAAAAGTATACAACATATAAAAGTGGGCGCACTATTATACTGTAACAGAAATTTCTTT
>CALGLY010000479.1 GCA_937959095.1 uncultured Saprospiraceae bacterium | reverse complement strand
GCAGCAGCCATCAATTCGTAGGTAGAAATGGCTAAGCCAATGGCAAAACCCGAGCCTGACATCCCGATCATTTGCTCTGCGGAAATATTGGAGGCAATCAAAGATCCTCCTACTGCCCACCAAGGCAAGGAGCGACTCGCGAGGAAGTAATCTTTGGTATTTGTTGCTTTTTCTCGATTGGCTATCCATATACCAAAGCCCATCATCAGGAACAGGTAGCCAAGAAAAATAGAAAGGTCGAGTGTAGAGAAATTCATGCGTGTAGTTTCTTACGTTTGTTTCAATTAACCAAAAGTAAGAAATAGTTTGGGAAGAACTAAGAAAGTACAAAAGGAGTTGTTCCACATCTTGGCTTTTAGTGGAATCTATAAACTTAGTAAAAGGGAGTAAGTAGCCGTTAAACATAAACCAAGTCTTAGAAAAATTTATTCTTGCAAAATCAATTTTCCCACCGCCGTCTGTGTGCTACTTTGAAGGCGATAAAAATAAATACCGCTTTCGCCGAGTATTTCACTATCTATTTTCCAATGCTGTGTACCTATCTTGTAGTAGGTGCGTTGCTGATAAATCGTTCTGCCTGCTACATCATACAGCACGATTTCTACCCAATCATTGTTTACTTGCTCGAAGACAATAGCGGTTTCCTCTTGAAAAGGATTTGGCTGTACGCGCAAGACGCTAAAACTAGGAGCGACTTCGTCTATGGAAGTGGTGCTTACATTATCCTCACATTCTATAATCGTTAAGGTGACGGCAGTACGCGGACTTGGACAATCATTACTCGTATCATATATCTCGGCATAGTAGGTACCTGCTTCGGTAGGAGTGAAACTATTTCCTATTGCAATAAGCATGCTATCCGTTGCACTTACATACCAACGAATTTCGGAAGTTAGATTTACACCTGCATTCGTAACACTCAATGAAGGAATTGCTTCATTATCGCATACTTGCTTATCACCCGTGCTTCTTGGTGCTGCTTTGGGGGGACAAGGTACACTGCAATCTATTTCTACTATTGTAGCTGTTACGATAGTTTGACAACCCAATTCATCCGTCACCGTCACGGTGTATTCGCCTGCTAAAACACCTACCTTATCGCTTTGTGCATAGTTGCTCCATCGGTAACTTATGCCGCCACTTGCTGTGAGGACAGTTCGTTCCCCTTCGCATACTTCCAAATCCCCTGAAATCGTAGCATTAGAACCACTACAATCCACTTCGTCGACTTCGCAATTTGGTGCAGCTAGTATTCTACCAAGTTCACAGCCTGCTGGATTGACTACTTGAACCGTAATAGAAACACCCACAGCTATTTCCTTGATGGTTATAAAACCGCCGCCGCCTGTTATTACTCCTGCACTTGTACTTATTGTATTATCTGCTTCTGTATTGAGTCGCACCGAATAGCTTTCATTATCTTCTGCACACATAGGCGCAGCAGGAAAGGTGATACTTGGGAAGGGCTTTTGTTCTACTCGTTTGCTGGCTATACTTTGGCAGCCATTGCTATCGGTAAGGGTGACGCTATAAGAACCTGCTCCCACTGTAATGCTTGGATTAGTACTCGCATTCGACCATAAAAAAGTGCTGGCATCTCCATCTTGCAGCATCGCGCTAAGGCTTGTATTTTCTCCTGCACATACTTGTGCTTCACCCTGAATACTTGCGACTGGATTGGGTAGACGTATTATGCGAATCGCTGTGCGTGGACTAATGCAACCCGTATTTGTATTGAATATTTCAGCATAATAAGTACCTGGAGCAGTTGCAGAAAAACTATTGCCTGTAGCTATAGGCATTCCTTCTGTAGCAGTGGTGTACCAACGAATTTCGTCATTGTCTTCTAGTCCCGTTGTCTCTACACTTATACTAGGTATCAGGTCGCCTGCACATAAGGTGATTTCACTATTGATCGCTTGAGGAGGAGTTATTGGAGCACAACTGCTCTCGTTAAATTCTAGGTTGAAGGTGAAGCCACTGTTATCCCAGCGGTTATCGAATTCTATATAGTAAGTAGTGTTTGCTTCTACACGCGCTTCCACAATGGAGGCAACTAACTCATCTGCTACATTGGCTCTGAACGTACAGGCATCATCATTTTCTGCAATGGTGACAAGATTAAGCCCGAGCGCGTCGCAATTGCCTGTGTGTATCCATGCGCGTGTATCCGCACCGCCATTGCAGGTACTTACAGTCATTAAGCCTGTTTGTGTTGGTGTGAAGGTATACCAAATACTTGCTGTAGCATTTTCAGGATGGGACGGTTTGCCGCCTAAATCATTCAAGACAGGATCTTGGGTAATCATAGGAGCTATATGTCTGCCAGGATAAATTGGATAGGCTTCTACACAAAGATTATTGGGAGAAGGAAGAAGACTAATGCTAAGGTTGCCAGTCATTAATCGTCTTTTGAGAAGGCTACCTAAATTATAATTACTTGCTAATACAGGAATGCGAACTTGTGCCATATCATCTCCTCCTGGAATAAAGAGTTGTGTTGGGCTATTCTCCTCATTATTTGCAATGATGACAGCTATTGCACCTGCCATTTGGGCATTTAAAGCTTTCTCTAAAAAAGTACAACTTCCTCGGTCTATAAGCGCAATTTTATCTGCTACATTATTGCTGGTACTTGAACAGGCATCTGATGTGACCTCTATGCCATCATTTACTAGGATGACTTCGCTAGTTATTTCCTCCGCTAAATCAATACCAAAGGAAGCTTCAATTACATAAAATTCATCTACGTTGGGTATATGGACTGTGGCTTGTCCAATACCAGTAGTATAAAAAGCTATACAAAGCGCAAGTAAAATAATTTTCCGTAGCATCATCTTTGTAGCGTCCCTCATTGCCTTTGATACGCAATTCTTGCACAATTGATTCACGAAGGAGGGCAAACGTATTATAAGATGCGCTTGCCCTCAAGGATTTAGAATTTTTTTCAACATAAATTTTATCGCTGCAAAATCAATTTCCCCACCACACTTTCTGATGCACTTTGGATGCGATAGAAGTAAATACCATTTTCACCGAGATTATTTCCATCTATTTTCCACTCGTGCGTTCCTGTGCTATGGTAGTTTTGTTGCTGATAAAGCATTCTACCTGCTACATCATATAGCATAACTTCTACCCAATCGTCGCTTGCTTGCTGGAAAATGATAGTGGTTTCGTCTTTGAATGGATTGGGGTATACTTGCAAAACACTAAAGGTATTCACACTTTGCCTCGAAGCTACTACTCTATTTCCAATACAATCTATTTCTACTACGGTAGCCGTCAATACGGTTTCGCAACCAGTTTCATCCGTTACCGTTACGGTATAAGTGCCTGCTAATACGCCTACTTTATCGCTTTGGGCGTAGTTGCTCCATTGATAACTTACTCCACCACTTGCAGTGAGTACGGTACGTTCTCCTTCGCATACTTCTAAATCCCCTGAAATGCTAACATTAGGATTTGGGCATATTTCATCCATGCCGCAATCAGGAGATTGAATATCTATGCTAGTACTACACCCATCAGGATTCGTGACGTTAACGGTAATATCTTGCCCTACTGGAATATTATAAACGGTCAAGAAGCCGCTACTTCCTGCTACTATACCTGCGCTAGTGGTTAGTATATCGTTTGATGCAATATTGATCCGGATGGAATAGGTTGTATTATTATTCGTACAAGTGGAAGAAATGAAGCGAGGCATCGGTAAATCGGTTGGAGGACAATCGCAATTTTCTACCTCGACAGATAGTACATCTTCATAGGTACAACCAAAGTCATCTGTGACGATATAAGGCACTGCTAATGTTCCCGCTTCACTTGGCAATAGGCTGATTTCATCCGCTGATACAGACTGGGCATTAGAATGGTTTTGCCAAGAAAAACTGCTAATCGTAGGCGAGAACGTTTCTACTGTTGGAATTAAACTTTCTTCAAAGATAATTCCCCATCTAAAAATATAGCCATTATCTATTGCCCATAAATCTTCTACTTCTAATGTCCATGTTCCATTGAGTGGACAACCAATAAATTCTTCTAGACTTTGGTAAGGCTGATAATCTCCTGATGGTAAGTTTAATGCCAAATTAGGAGCATTGAGATCACTATATTCAAGCCAAGTACCGTTAGTCGCATCTGATTTCCAGCAATAATCATAACCTATGCCTGGTATAGGCACAGTAGTACGATCACTCTCATTAGGTATGCCAAGTCGGATACGATTTCCTGTTTGTCCTGTAAAATTGTGTAAAACAACCGTTTTCCCATTCGGGCAGATCAGTTTTATACTTAAATCTCTTGCCCATGAGTGTTCTATATTTAAGCAAATAGCTTCTATGTCGCTCACATTTTGAATTGTAGCTCCTTCAGGAAATATATCTAAAAATAATTCACTTCGATATGCTACACCTTCCCCATCTGGTAATAATAAAGAATCCGCTCGAAAAGCATCTGCAAGTAGTTCTGTAGAATCGGTTACAGTGTAGTTTGCACTTGCTACACCAGCTAGGATATTGACATTCGAGTTGTTTAATTTTATTAATTCATCCAAGCAAAATGCCTTATCCTCCACCAACTCAACTGTAGGCGCAGGGGCTACTCGTACTTTCAAGCTATTCTCACTATTGATGATACAATTAGCTGAAGATTCTGCTTTAAAGCTTAAGCTATAAATTCCAGCTTCGGCATAGCTATAGCTTGTTGTTATTCCTTCTGCTTCATTTTCATCCCCAAACTGCCAAGTATAGTCCAATCTATTTCTTGTTTCAGCATCTAGGTCAGTGGTGACTTCGCCTACCAAATTAAGACTTTCTCCAACACATAAATCAATATAGCCTTCATCAGAAATAGCTGGTGTTGTTTGTGCAATTTTTGTTTCTAATTCTAGACATTTATCAGTACACCAAATATTTGCTCGCCATCCAGCGCTACTAGTTGGTAAAAATCCAGA
>CALGLY010000478.1 GCA_937959095.1 uncultured Saprospiraceae bacterium | reverse complement strand
CTGCACCATTTTTAGCATTTCCGCGCACCCATTCGCGCGCTTGTTCGCCCGTGCTGATGGGATCGTAACTACCTTGTCCAAAAACAGTATACGCTTTGATACGTGGCGCGGTGATTTCATTCTTTTCGCTGCGCGCTTTTTGGTCAAGTACCCAATCCAAGCCATTGCCACAAGAAGGATCGCGTATCGTAGTGATACCATGCGCCATCCAAAGTTTGAACACATATTCGCCACCCACACCTTGCCAGCGTCCACCGATATGTCCGTGCATATCCACGAAGCCAGGCAGGAGGTACATGCCGTCGCAATCCAACTCCTTGCCGCCTTCCTCTAACTTAGGACGACTCGTAGAATCAATCGGCACGCCCGGATTTCCTACTACTTGAATTTTTTTAATCACATTGTTTTCAATGACAATATCTATCGGGCCACGTGGTGGTGCGCCATTGCCATTTATCAAAGTCACGCCTCGAATGATAAGTTGTGACCATGGTCCGTCGCCCTGTTTGCGGTCAGGTGCTTTATCTACGGGGGCTTGTGCTTGGAGTTGAAATTGGAGACTGAAAAATAGTAGGAATAGGAATGTATAGCGCATAGTGTTTGTTATTTCATCAATTCAATCAAATTCAGGTTTAAATATGTTTTATCTAGATGTGAAAAGTCTTTATCGGTGGTCAATAATTGAGCATCTACTAAAGAAGCTAAAGCAGCAATCCATAAGTCGCTTTTGCCCATATTTCGAGAAGAATTGCCAAGTGGATTAAATTTTAATTTTCCTTGACTAAAGGCATCTATTTCGCCATATTTTTTGATAATATCTTTTGAATTGATATCTGCTATCACACACTTATCTAAAAATTTAAGTACTGCCCCGATTCTCTTTTCACCCCAATTATTTCGAAGTGCGATAGATTCAATTTCACCTAAAGTAACAACAGATACAATCGGTATGTTAGAAGATTTAAAAGGCGAGAATACTTGTTCAATATGGTCTTTAGTAGTATTATTTTTCAGATAAATCAATACAATATTAGTATCCAATACATATTTCATAGGACTAAATCATTTGGAGTAGTTTTTCAATAGACTCTTCTATATTCGCTTCTTCGATAATCGCATTCAATTCTGATTTTGTAGGGTGTACATATTGCTGTTCTTGCATCAATTCCTCAATATCTAAATGTTCCTTGATAGGCTTGGCTAAATTGATTAGGGCAAAATCATGTTGGTTGAAGTCTCCTAAAAGCTGCTCCAACTTTGAGATAATAGTTTCATCTTTTAAATCCGTGATGGATTGTATTAACCAGTATTTTCTTAGTTCTAATGACATACGACTAGATTTTGCGATTCGAGTATTATCCAAAGCTACGCTTTTTAAGGCAATTTTGCTTTGATTCTATCCAACATTGCTTTTTGAATAGCCTTAATCCATTCAGTTTGGGTAGTTCCATCTTGTTTATTCTTGTACGTTGCCTAACTCAAATGTAATCAACAAAAACCACCCCAACCAAGTTCGAGACATTGATTATTTGACTTGATAAACATCTAGAAACTCCTTACGCTTATTCGTGGAAAGTGGAATTTTTTCATCCGTATCCATAATGACATAGCCGCCATCCTGCCGAACATACTGCCGAACATGAAAAAACGCCTCTATGCTGCACAGGGAGATGTAAAAGAATTTGCCTTAAATCAGACGAAACCTACTCGCAATTTGTTCTATAGCTCTGTCAAAAATTGCACACTGTACAAAGGCGAAAACCTGATTTGTGCAACAAGTGGATACCCTATGGTTGAAGTCAAAAACCCAAAGGATACGTTCTTTTTACAGGAACATTTTCCCTTGACAGAAGATAAACGAGGCCGTAGAATACACCTTCGCAAGGAACGCGCACGCTATGTGATGATGGATAAACTTAAGGAACAACTTTGGTGTGTGTATAGCGATCAATTATACTACCACACCGCCAAAGAAGATGTTGTTATTTCACCAGAAGACCCGATTGCGGGGCTTTGCTTAGCACAAACCAATGATGGCACGATTTGGGTAGGTACAATTAATGATGGTGTTTTAGGAATTAAAAATGACTCTATTGTTCTGCGATTAAATCAGAAGGATGGACTCGTCAGCAGCCTTTGGCGGCAAACACCTCGGCTTCGCTACCAAAGCTACCGAAGAACGCCTCGCGCTCATCAATCAGAGTCAGCATAAGGATATTAATCTTCAAATTATAGACTTGGAAAATGAAGAGCAACAAGCTCTTGGAACGCGGGTGGTCTTGCGGATTGCATTGGTCTAAGGTTTGGAGAAGCATAAATTCTATCTGATTTTACCGTTTAAAATCAGATAGAATTTATTCATTTAAAACGTAACCGTAGTTTGCGTCATAATACCTAAGTGATTTCTGTGACGTACTGCTACATGATATTTCCCAATAGCTACTCCTGGAAATTTCACTGGTGAAACGCCATCCGTATCCACTATATCGCCATCCCGTTGTAACAATGCCGCTCTCGATGCTACAATATTCATAGGCATTGTAGCATCTCGCAATTCTAGCATTACCCAATCTACGATCGCATCATTTCCTGTAGTACTAAATAAGCTTGATGGTATTAATATACCAGCATTTTGCAGATTTATAGTGAAGCCACCCGGCACCGTATAAGGTTCTCTAAGGGGAATTAAGTTATTGTTTCGCAAGTCATCTTGCATCAATGTGCCACTAAATGGGCCTTGCAAAAATGCCTTCGCCGCCAAAATAACCTCGGAGGATTGCACCTTAACACCTAAAGCGATGCTTTGCTGCGAATCCGTCGCATTGCCTTCGCCTGTCAATAGTAAACTATAAGCAGCATCTGCGGCTAGTGCATCGGCAGTCACCGTCACGGTGATGCTACTCGTAGGCGCGGTCACACTAGCACTAAGGCTTACACTCAAGTCGGAAGGCACAGCAGTCATAGCCGTATTATTATCGCTGATGCTAAGGTTTACATTTTCCGAAAATCCACCATAGGCCGTCAAGTCAATATCAAAGGTTTTTGTTTCGCCCGGACACAATTCTATTACTGAGGCGGACTCTAGTGTCATCGTATAATGTTCAAAAGTTGGATTGAATACCATGAAGCCCGTTTGCCGATCCGTAGCGATTACATTGCCACTTCGGAAGTAAGGATAATTACTCCAAGAGCCACTAAAATTTCTAGCATTATTAGTGGGATACACATCGAAATAAGCGATTTCTGATAGCGTACCACTTGCTATATCTCCTATGTCTAAAATGCGGACTCCCGAACTATAATTTGATTGAAAAACATAACGTCCTTTGATGTATAAATTATGATCCGTAGAAGCATTTACGTGGTCATAAAAACCAATGGTAGTAGGCGCGTCCAAGTCTGTAATATCAAAAATCAAGGAGCGCGTATTATGTCCATTTCGACCTTCATCTAATTCATCATCTACTATAAGGTAACGGTGGTCATCTGTTATCCAGCCTTGATGGGTATATTCAGGATCGGCATAGCCATTGCGCGAAATCTGTATAGGATCACTCTTATCTGTTACATCTACTATGGTGTAGGTATCTTCATTGAACGCTACACAAATTTCTTTACAAATATGCTCCGTATCTGGGCCACGATAGTTAAAACAAACCGCATCATGCGTATAGCCATCCGAACCAAAATTTCCTACTATCACGGGCGTTTTGGGTGCGCTCACATCAATGAAAACCAAGCCACCACCTGCCAAAGAACGTGTACCAACGGTATACATATAGCCCGTTTCTTCATTGGCTACTACATTGTGGGCATTGCCATTAGCTATTGCAACATGGCCATCATTGGTGAAGGTAGAAGCAGGTGTAGCCGTGCGTAAGCGCGTAAGGTCGAACACTTGCATCCCGTGTCCCGAAGCTTCACTTACAATGAATGCATGGTTGTTATATACTTTCACATCGCGCCAACTAGAGTTGCTACTATGTGTCGGTAGTTTTCCTAGAAAAATAGGCGCAGTAGGCGCACTAATATCTACAAAAGCCGTCCCATCACTTAAGCCAATTACAGCATATTCTTTACCCGTCATAGGGTCTGTCCAGCCCCATATATCATTCGTAGAAGTCGCATTTATATCGGCAAGTGGTATGAAGCTTTGCAAGTCGGCATTATTGCAAGGATAAATATCTGCCATGCCGCCTGTGCAAGGAGATTGTGCCAATAAGAAGAGTGGAAGACAACAAAGTATCCACAGGTTTAGGTAAGCTTTTTTCATTTCAATTGTATTGAGTAGTAGTGAATATTAGTTTGGTAAATAAAGTCGTCTTTAGGAATGATAAGGGAGCAGGCAAAAAATAATCTACCCATTTGTCTTGTTCTTTTTCCAATGGCGTTGTTGCTCATCAGTTACAGAATCAACTATGCACCTTCTTCGCGCCTGCTTGTAGCAGACAAGCCTAGCCATTGAAAAAAATAACGAATCCAAATTTTGGGCAGGTTATTTCTTGCCTGCTCCCTAAACAAATAAATATACATTCTTTACTGTCTCTTTTGCTCCCATTTTTCACTTTTAAAAACCTTATTTAGCGATCCCGATAGTTATCGGGATATGCGGTTTTAAAAGCCAAAGCAGACAAAAAATATGCTCTCATATAGAAAAATACTTAAACTCAAATAGCTTCTTAGAATTCTAACCGCTGTGTTTTATTTTGTTTATTCAGTAAGAAATAACCTTTCTTTCCATATGGCCCTTTTACTTGTACCACATTTTTTTGATCGTCGTATATTTCTGTTAGCGTAGCATTTTTAATATCAATAGAGCGTAATTCCTCGATGCTTGTGAGTTCAAAATAGCACCATAGCCCCGATAAATCTTCGGAGGTTTCTTTTCCTATAAAATCATAGGTGACTTCTGTGTCATTTATTGCAACTTGAAAACTTGATTGTAAATAATCGAGCAAATATTTTGTCGCGTCGGGATGTTCTCTTTCACTTCCTAAAAAGAGGCTTTTATGCCCTCTTTTTTCTAAAGCTATTTCCAAATCATCAATGAATAGGTTCATCGTGATTTGTATGGCTTCTTCTTCTGTTTTGTATTCAATTTGACATTTACTAAAGTGAAATTCATGGGGCAAATTGGCTTGTATACTCAAGCTCATAAATAGTAATCCTAAAAGTAGTAATCGCATGGGTTTTGTTTTAAGGGAACAGGCAAAAAATAATCTACCCACTCTGACTTGTTCTTTCTCCTTCTAAAAAATCGAAAAAATAAGTCCGTAGCGAAGGACTGATTTTTTCAATTCTTTAGAGAGAAAAAATAACTGCGCCATAATGGGTAGCTTATTTCTTGTCTGCTCCCTAACTCTCCTAGTTGAAAAGACTTTTGAAGTTTTTAAAACTTCAAAAGTCTCTCGTAAATCAACATTATTTAAACAGCGAAAAAATAGCCTACGGCTTCGGGCCAGAGTTTCGGATATGAATCAATTTTCGTAATAAATCAAACCAAAAAGGCGCGCCCAAGGTAATAGACAGAGCCGTAACCAACCAACCTGCTAATTTGATAAACCAATTATAGGGTGTCATCACTCCTATATCCACTACCTGCCAACCAATACCAAGCGGCGACTCTAAAGCCATCACATCATCACTGATTAGTTCATTAATATCAACAAGGCGATCTTGTACATTTTTCAATAATTTACGATCTTCGGGAGTCGTGACAGGCATATTGGCGTTATCATCTAAGTATTGCTCTGCTTGATCTGCTATTTGCAGGGCCAATTCAGGGTCGGAGGCTAAGTGCTGATAAATCGCAATGGTATCCGCATTGAAACCAACGGCAATTGTCAAACCTATAACGAATAAAATATATTGTGTTTGTCGCTTATACCAGCCTGAGGAGCGTTCCATCACGGTATCATACCAGTTTTCTACTTTCATTTTGAAACCATCCACTCGTTGTCCTGTTTCTTCGGCATAGGCTAAAATTTTACGTTTCACATTTTCATTCTGCAAAAACTCGACACTTTGTTTTAGATCATCCATTTTGCCCTGCACGAGTTCTTCTTTTTCCGCTTCATCGAGTAAGCGCAATAGGATTTTCTGTAAATAGCCCCCTATTTTTTTTTCTTCTACTAGACCATCTATTTTTTCGCGTACATTTCTCAAATCTCCATCTGCCTTATCTAGTATCGTATTCGATAGAATCATCCAAAATGATTCTGCGCCCATGTAGGATGGTGGGCGGTATTTACTAGGTCTCCAAAATCGCTTCGCACATAATTGCCGAAAGAGGATATTATCTTCAAAGGCATCGAAGAGCGAATTCTCCCCATCATGTGCAAGAATATGCTTCAAGGCCGCTCGAAGGTTTTCGCCACGCAAAGCGAAAATACCCGCTATCATCTCCATTATAGTAGTGGCAAAGAGGCTAAAAAGCAACATCACAAAAACTAGTCCAATTATAATTTCGAGTATTTGCATCTTTTCTTTTTTACGGTCGCTCCACGTGATGATGGATAGAAGTACCGATTTTTTATATTTCCAAAACTCTAAAGTAGAAAAATATATAGAATTTGTTTCTACCTCCTTATTTATTCTACCATTGCCCGCGCAAAAAACGCACTCAAAGGACGCGAAGCCTTATAGTAGTTCATTACTTCATCTACCAGATTTTCGTTCAAAATAGTAGCTGCAGCTAGTTCTTTACAATAGTAGAATTGTTTATGAAAAAGCAGTGGTTGTTCTTCGGCAGCTTCTCGAAATTCTTTTGGTATACGCTTATTTTTATCGCCTAATATTTCTCCAAAGTGCGCTTTAAAGGTCTTGTCCGCTATTAAACCCGAAAACTCCGCTGCATTCGATACCATTTCTTCCCGAATCCGTTGCAACAGCTTACTATCCGCTCGATAGATGCCGCTGTATATTCCAAAACTTTGCTCATTCACTTGGAGATAGATGCCAGGTCGGCTATGATCTTTACGCCCACCATGATTGATAGCCGCCGAAGCGTGTAACTTATAAGGCGTTTTATCCTTACTGAAACGCGTGTCGCGATGAATACGAAAAATACATTCCTTCGGTGTAATGATTAAGCTAGGATCTTCTATTTGGATACGCTCAAT
>CALGLY010000477.1 GCA_937959095.1 uncultured Saprospiraceae bacterium | reverse complement strand
TTCATTGCCCCGTGCTTTAGCTCGGGGATAAAAAAATGCTTCCTAGTGTGGCTTTAGCCACCAACCGAGTCGCGGCTGTGGGCTAAAGCCCTTCTTTTTATATTGAGTTCACCGCCTTAAAAGGCGGTGCAATGGAAAGCTTAGGAGAGGTGTTTTTCTATCTGAAAACCAGACTATTTACTTTGTTTAAAGCAGTTTTTCATTGCCCCGTGCTTTAGCTCGGGGATAAAAAAATGCTTCCTAGTGTGGCTTTAGCCACCAACCGAGTCGCGGCTGTGGGCTAAAGCCCTTCTTTTTTGTTGAGATTCACCGCCTTAAAAGGCGGTGCAATGGAAAGCTTAGGAGAGGTGTTTTTCTATTTAAAAATCACGCTATTTTTTTTGTTTAAAAACGCTTTCCCTTGCCCCTGTACGTCCGTATGAATGCTTCAACTCGGGGATATAAACACTCCTTACTTTGGCTCTAGTTACTGACCGAGTCGCGGCTGCGGGCTAAAGCCCATTCCTTTTATTTCATGGAAACCCCAAGCTAAAGCATCCATACGGACAGGTAGAGGCTATGGAAAGAGACATTGAGAGATGGGAATTTCAACAGAAAAGCCTATCTTTATCAAGCAAAACACATTGATTCATCCATAAAAAACAAAATGCCATGCCCTATCTCAAAATCTGGATACACCTCGTTTGGGCAACCAAAAAGCGCGAAGCTTACCTACAAGGCACAGCCCTCCGACAACAAGTATGGCAGCATATTCTAGACAATGCCCGGTCCAAAGGCATCTATCTTGATTGTGTGAATGGCTACCACGATCATGTGCATTGTCTCATGGCATTGAATAGTGAGCAAAGTATCGCTAAGAATGTACAACTCATCAAAGGCGAATCCTCGCATTGGATAAATCAAGAAAAACTCCTTCCTTTTAAATTTGCGTGGCAGACGGAATATTTTGCGGTGTCGGTCAGTCAATCTATGGTGGAGCGGGTACGGAAGTATATCCATCATCAAGAAACGCATCATCGTCACAAAACATACCAAGAGGAATTCGAGGAATTGATTCAGAAGTATGGATTTGAGGTTTCCTAATTCTTTCCTAACTCTGCACTTCACGGGGACGTAGAAATGCTCTCAATCTGACTTTAGCCACTAACCGAAACGTGACTAAGAAAAACTAAGACACATACAACTCCAAGCCCTCCACGCGTTCAAAGTGCTTGGTATTGAACGTATATAAAGGCAACTGATTAACCATACAAATCGCAGCAATGAAGAAGTCTCGAAACTCGATAAGTTTATTGATTTTACGGAGTTGGTGATAGATAGTCGCGGCTTGTTTCGAAGCACGCTTGTCAAAATCTAAGATGCCTAAATCTTCGGTGAGTAATTCAACGTCTTTTTCTTTTTCGGGAGTTCTTGCACCTATTAATAGTTCGTAGCGAGTAACCGAGGTGATAAATAAGTCCAAATCATCGGGAAGCTGAAAGAGTTTGCTTTGTTGCTTGTCGTTCGCTCTCAAAAAATCGATAAAGATACCAGAATCGGCTACCACTCTTGCATTGTCCATTGGGTCATTGTTTTTTGAGCAGCTTCTAAATATTGTAAATCTGCGTCATCCCATACGGATACTTGAAGGATTTTTTGCTTGTAATTTTGTTGATTTTTGGGTTGTTGTTTGTTTTTGGTGAGCAAAAAATCAATAAAATCCTGCACCTGCTGTTGAGCAGCTGTATTTAAAAGATTATATTTTAAAATGAGTTCGCTCATATTTTTGTCTTTACCTTACAAAGATAGCGGATTCTCGTTTATAAAAGCAAGTTACTAAAAAAACAAAACGCTATGCTTTATCTCAAAATCTGAATACCTCTCGTTTGGGCAATCAAAAAACGTGAACCCTACCTACGCACAGCCCTCCGACAACAAGTTTGGCAGCATATCCTAGACAATGCCCATTCCAAAGACATTTATCTCGACTGCGTGAATGGCTATCACGACCATGTCCATTGCCTCATGGCATTGAATAGTGAACAGAGCATCGCGAAAACCCCCAACAGGCTCTAAATAAAAGCAATCCAGATGATATAGTAGTGGGCTATTTTTCGGTGAATGGCGTGCAGTCTCAACGCTTTTTCGCCAATCCAGAAACCTTAAATCAATCCTATATCGAACCAAAGTGCCGATCGCGTTTTGGGCAAAGTCCTACAGCTGATTGTCTTGATTGTACCATCATTCAGAATAGTACTATATTGCGTCCTGAATATTGGATCCCTTAGTAGTCAGTAAACAGTAAAGGACAAATCATAAAAGATGAAAGATAAAAAAGGCGTTTCTACTTCTTCCTCATCCAGTAGTTTACTCAAGTTGAGTGGGGTAGCCATTGCTATCTCATTAGCGGCAATTCCACTCGTTTTAGGCGTTTTAGACTCGCAATTCGATACACCTTTCGCTTGGCAGAATGCGCTGCTTTTGTTTGCTGGTATTTGGTGTGTTTGTTTTTGGTATTTTTGTAGGAACGGAAATTAAAAGCGTTCTTACAAACCCAATAAAAAAGCAATCGTATCTACCCCGTCCGCATAATCGTGCAGCCTAGGTTGCTGCGCTTGTCCGAAGGCGGCATGATTTAGACCTTCTATAGCTTCTTTCCCGACTACGACTTGTATTTCCTCCTTTCTAGCTTGTAAGTTGGGCGCAAGCGCATTTCTATCCTCATAAAATTCGTAATACAAATTTGCAATAGGAGAAGCAATCGCTTCATTCTCGCGTAGCATGATGCAGCCATTGGCCTTATATTCTACCCGATTGAGCATATAGATGGCATAATGGTAATCGAAGTTGTTTTTGTATTTTGAATTTAGGACAATCTCTTTGTATTCGTGTAGGGCTTCTAGTAGTGGTACAAAATCGTAGCCTTTTGGAAGGTAAAGCTTCGATACATTCCTGCA
>CALGLY010000476.1 GCA_937959095.1 uncultured Saprospiraceae bacterium | reverse complement strand
TTCATGTCTTAACTTTTTTTGATTAATTAATAGGTGCAAAGTAAAAACATGATAAAAGCAGTAACTAAAGGATTTCAACGGGATACTAAAGGATTTTCCTTTCTTTTATTTTTTCATTATGCCCAATGTGTTATATATCAGTAACAATTCCTCATATATTTGCTTTATCATTAGCTTACAATAATTAATATTATGTAAAATATGAATTGTCGCATTGTGCTCGTAATCAATATTTTGTGTCAAGGAGTGGCTACCCGTCTAAGGTTGCCGAACAGTAACGTAGCACTAGTGGACGAGCGACTTCAAGCTCGCTTGTCCAGTGAACAGGCGACTTTAGACGGGTAGCCCATGGAGTTATCAGATATATTTTATGTATCTGATAACTCCCTCAAAAACCTACTCCCCACGATTCACAGCACCACCACTAATAAGATCACCAAAGAAAACCGCATTCGCAAAAATCTTATTCGTCCCAAACCAAAAGGCACGGAAAACAGGATTATCTGCCATACAAATGACCTTGCCACGCCCAGTACCGCTTACAATAATGCTTGCAGTATTCTTGATAGCTGCTTCATTTTCTTGCTTAATGTAGCCACTTAGCAGTGGATTAGGCGTATAGAGTGCAGGCGTAGCATATTGATTTTTGGCGGGCTGAAAAAAGAGCGTTCCTCTACGGAAAATCGGCATTGTAGCTTGCTGATAGCCATAGAATAAGGGATGCGTTTGGTCGATACTAATTTCAAAAATCGCGCCACCAATCACATAGCTACCACTATCGCCACCGCGCTTGTTGTAGGGACGACGCACACTTGTATTTCGCCGCTTTGCACTCTTAAATTCTACCGAAGCAAAACCTTTATCTTTCAGCCAGCGCACCGCATTTTTGATACCGATAATCGTACCGCCTGCGCTTGTCCATTCTTTCATTTTTTGGATGCCACTGCCCGAAATACTATTATACGAGCCATTCGCCAGCACGATGACATTGTATTTATCCAGATTGGCACCGCCCATGTCCGTCGTTTCTATCATAGAAATCGGAATTTCGTAGCGTTGATCGAGCTGATGCCATATTTCGCCTGCGTCGTAGCTCGTCACGCCATCACCCACTATGAGCAGGACTTTAGGCTGTTTTAGCACTTGAAAATCAGAGCTACCCAAGTCGATGCCAGTAGGAGAGAGTCCCGTATCCACATCGTAGATATTGACTCCTAGTTCTGCCGATAGGGTTTGCATCATATCATAAATCGCATCCTTAGAAAGCGGCTGATTCTGCACAGGAATCATTATTGTGCCTTCGCGGTAGCTCTTGCCATCTAATTGAAAAGTTTGAGTTGCTACTTTTGCGCGTAAATCTTTCGACAAAATGCGATTCAAGGCGGCAGGCGCATAGTATTCATCCCATTCCATCAAGTAGGCATAGGCACTGAAATCGGGCGCAGTTCCGCTTAGACTAAGACTTTCGAGGCTTATCTTTTCGCCTAGACTTAAATTGCCTTTCAGGGGCGCGTATTGGATGTTAAATGCCAGCGGCAGCGTCCAAGTAGAGACATCATAAAAAAGGCTATCCTGAAAAGAAGTACTCGTCTCGAACATCCCTCGTATCAGGCGATATTGTGCTTGATTGGTCGGCACAACATAACTATTGGCTGCTGCAAATTGCTTGCCATCCGCGTTCATATTGCCGCTTGCTTTGTGGACTTCTACTTTGTGCTGCAATAGGATTTTTAGGAATTCGTGGAGTTTGGCTTTGTCATTTGGTTCACTAAAAGCATAGCCTTTCACGGGCGCACGGCGGGCTTCATTCATTGCCGATTGATAAAAATCGCGCTGATAATTCAGCAATTCTTCTCGCAGCGAGATAGCCGCTTCCTGCGTAGAAAAAGAAGTCGCTACCTGATTCCGAATCGTGAAAGGAAAGGACAAATCACCATTATCGGTAGCTTGTAAATGTCCTCTCGAACTCGCCTGCTCGAATAGGATACCAATGCCGCCATTCGCATCAGGATAGGTAGAGCCTTTGCCATAATAAAAATCATCGTAGCGTTCCTTCGAGAAGTACAACGAGCCAATTTCATCCAAAGCAGCAGCATGAAATTCGCCTATTTTGCCTGTCAATTCCTGATTTTTGGAAGGCGTGATCGGGTTGGTACGCTCTGGCACACCAGGCTGAAAGAAGAAGGTCGAGTTGCTTCCCATTTCGTGGTGGTCGGTCAGGATATTCGGCTTCCACTCATGGAACGTACGGATACGTCCTCGGCTTTCAGGATGCTGAATTGGTAACCAATCGCGGTTCAAATCGAACCAATAATGATTCGTGCGTCCACGTGGCCATTCTTCTTTGTATTCTCTGTCTTGTGGGTCGTTGGTGAGGTGTTTGTTTTTGTGCATATTCGCCCAAGTCGAAAAGCGATGAAAGCCATCGGGATTGAAACAAGGATCAAGCAAAATCACCGCATCATCGAGCAAGCGATCTATCTCGCGCCCTTTTGCGGCAGCTAAATAATAGCCGACCAAAGCCGCTGCATTTCCGCCACTTGCTTCATTGCCATGTATGCTGTAGCCCTGATAGACCACCACCGGCATTTTGCTGGTGTTCAAGTCGGCTGCCAAGCCTGGATTGCTTAGCGCGACATGTTCCTCCTTGATTTCGTCGATGCGCTCCATGTTTTTTTCGGAGGTCACGAGTAGATATACGAGTGGTCGTCCCTCATAGGAGCGCGCGTACTCTACATACTGCATGCGTGGCGATTGCGCTGCCAGTTCGCGCATGTACATATACAGCTTATCGTGGCTCAAATGCCACTCACCGACCTCATGCCCGAAGAATTGTTGGGGTGTGGTGATTTCGTCGCTGTATTTTAAATCAGGGAGATAATAATTTAGGTCGACTTGTGCTGTTGCTATAGTTGAAAGCAAAAAGAG